>SEBM01000594.1 GCA_004296145.1 Flavobacterium sp. | reverse complement strand
TAATTTTACCTTCCCTTAATACTCAATTCCAATAAAATCTGGGATGTTTCAGAATCAGAATCTGCTGAGAATCCGGAGACATACACACCTTTTTTGCCAGAAGTTGATTTAATTCCGTAAACAACTGCCTCATCGCCCGGGTCAGATTCCCCTTCGTATCGATACACATGTACAATTTCAAATTTTTCAGGATTTTTTTTAATGGCGTCCGAGTTTAAATTAAAGTCGCAGGTAAATCCTTTTTCATTCAATTGATCTAATGCTTTTGAAACAGTTGCGTAATGATACATTCTACTCATGATAATTGAATTTAAAATTATGGATTTTAAAGATAACCAATTTAAAATTAAAAAGTTGCGTATTGGGCCTGAAAATCTAAATTTTAAAATCCCGATTCTTCTGTTATAAAGTATTACTTTTGCGCCGCAGACCGCCTTATCGTCGTTTCGATTTATCGGAAGGGAGGAAAGTCCGGACACCACAGAGAAGCATAGCGGGTAACACCCGTCGGTCTCGTCTTTACGGACGAGACAAGGACAAGTGCAACAGAAAGTATGTACAGGTAATGCTGTAGTGAAACCAGGTAAACTCTATGCGGTGAAATACCAAGTATATCAGCATTTAAGGGCTTCTCGTCCGTTGTTGAAGGGTAGGTAGCTTGAGTTCCGAAGTAATTCGGAATCTAGATAAATGATAAGGTATTGTTTCGTCCTTAAAAAATGAGACAAGAACAGAATCCGGCTTACAGGTCTGCATTTTTTATATATTTGTGAAACTATCTAACAACCTTTCATGAATATAAATACGCCCAATCTCCAGAATAAATCTCAGAAAAGCACTTTTAAAACCATTATAACCAATCTTACCTTTTGGGTTCTGATTGCCATTATTGCCGGAGTTTTGCTTGGACATTTTTCGCCTGCAAACGGCGTGAAAATGGAAATCGTCGGAAAAACTTTTGTAGATATTATCAAACTTTTTATTGGGCCAATTATTTTCCTGACGATTGTTTTGGGAATCTCCGGAATGGGAAATCTAAAAAAAGTGGGAAGAATTGGCATCAAGGCTTTAACGTATTTTGAAGTCGTTTCGACCGTTGCACTGGCAATCGGCGTTACGATTGCTTATGTCTTCAAACCTGGAAAAATTGATAAAACAGGTTTGGCTTTGCAGGATGCGAGTCAGTATACAAGTGGTACGGCAGAAAATTTTTCGTGGATAAAATTCTTTTTTTCCAACTTTACGCTTCAGGTTTTACTGGCAGCAATTATTTGCGGTATTGCATTGAATTTTTATCAAAAAAGAGAACAAACCATTTTAGTTTTAGAACGACTGTCAAAAGTAGTTTTTACAGGTTTAAAATATGTAATGTATCTCGCTCCGTTGGGCGCATTTGGCGGAATGGCATACACAATCGGGAAATTTGGTCTCCAGACTTTAATTCCGTTGGGAAAATTAATGCTTTCGGTATATGTAACGATGTTTTTATTTGTATTTCTGATTTTAGGAAGCATTCTTAAATATTATAAAATCAGTATTCTTTCTATTCTAAAATATATAAAAGAAGAACTTTTACTGGTTCTCGGAACATCTTCTTCAGAAGCTGCGTTGCCAAGCATTATGGTAAAACTCGAAAGAATGGGCTGTAGTAAATCTGTAGTTGGTTTGGTGATTCCGACCGGATATTCTTTTAATCTCGACGGAACCTCAATTTATTTGTCAATGTCGGTAATCTTTTTGGCTCAGTTGTATGATGTTCATTTGAGTTTTTTCGAAATCCTGAGCGTTATCGGAATTTTAATGATTACTTCAAAAGGAGCGGCCGGCGTTACCGGAAGTGGTTTTATCGTATTGGCTTCGACCTTAACGGCACTGCATAAAATTCCCGTCGAAGGTTTGGCTTTTTTATTAGGAGTAGATAAATTTATGAGTGAAGCCAGAGCCATCACAAACCTAATCGGAAATACAGTCGCAACAATTGTCATTTCAAAAACAGAAAGAGATTTTACAGAATTGAATCTTGAACCTGTTTTGGAGGAATAGGTCATTGCGAGGAACGAAGCAATCTCATTTACAAGATAAAACTTTGTGTAATTGCTAGTGAGATTGCTTCGTTCCTCGCAATGACCTTTGTGCCTTTGTGGCTAATATACTAGAACTAAGATTCGTCTTTTGTTGTACGAACTAAACTAATTCCTGACATAAAGAAAACGATTCCAAGTATTCCGTAAATAATTAATGATTTTACATCTCTGGTTCCGCCGGAAGTTCCGGCAAATATGACTGCTGTGTATATTAAGCCTACAATTCCAAGAATTGTAAGTAATCCACCAAATAATCTTTTTAGGTTCATGACTTATAGTTTTAAATGTTTATATCAAAGTTATAGTAGACACATTCACAGTTTGTTATAAAATTGATTTCAAAACTTATATCATTTACAGTACAGAAAAAAGCTAAAAAATAAAAAATAAAGATTGTAGATTCTATACGTTTTCTTTAATCTTAAATTCAATACCAATATTCCGAATACTT
>SEBM01000593.1 GCA_004296145.1 Flavobacterium sp. | reverse complement strand
AACAGTTCTACCAGATTGATCATAAATTATAATATCATAATTTATTTCAGAATCCCATGAAATTTTATCTGATGTAGGATTTGGATACACATGTACTGTATTACTTCCTGAATTTTGTACATCTTCTATGCTTAATGTTGACGTATTTATAAAATAACTAGCTTTACCAATCATGTAATAGCTCGTAGCAATATCTAATTTATGATCATTGTTTAAATCTCCTATTGTTACATCTCTTGATAAACTGACTGCGTCACCTAAATTATGAATTATCGTTTTTTGAAAAGAACCGTTTTCAAATGAATAAGCAATTAATTTTTCATCATAAGGAGCAAAATATTCATAAGAGGCCCCCACAATTTCTATCTTTCCATCGCCATTAAGATCACCACACGCAAGCGTTTGTAAACTCTGGTTGTTATCAACTATCCGAATAGTTGAATTTGAATCAAACACTCCTTTATCGTTTTTTATCCAACATACACCACGAGGAGAATAAGAATATCCATCAGCAGCAATTATATCAAGGTAACCATCATTGTCGATATCTGCCAATTCAATTGCGTCAGCAGTTATCTCAGTTAATTCTGTATCCAAAGAAAAATTTCCTTGCCCATCATTTTTTAGCACTTGAATTGAAGAAGTTTCTGAACTTACTACAATATCGATATCTCCGTCTTTGTCAATATCTCCGCTTTTTATTTTATAAGGTTTGAAATAATAGGTGGAAAAATTAATTGGTGTTATGTCTTCAAAATTAAAATTGCCCCGGTTTTTGATTATACCGAATTTATTGTCTGTACTATATGGATTAGTGAAGCAGATATCCGGTTTTCCATCATTGTTGAAATCAGCTATTTCTATATCTTGAAAAGAAAGAAGAGGAATGCTATATACTGTAGTAAATGTCTCATTACCATTATTTTTGTAGATTTCAAATTTGTATTGAGTTACAGCTATAATATCAATCCAGCCATCATTATTCATATCTGCAAGCTCAATTTTGGAACTAAGAAAGGATGTAACATCAGTTGGAAGTAAATATTGAGAAGAGAAATTACCATTTCCTAAATTTTTATTCCAAGCAACAATACTAAAGCCGGTTACAATGTCATTAAGCCCATCATTATTTAAATCTCCAATTCTTATAGAAGAAATTGCGCTTAACCACGTCTTGATAATAGTCTCATCATACAACGAAGAGGAAGAATTATAAGTATAAAGCGAAAGTTTTTCTTTGTCAGAAGCTTGGGTTTTTAAAGTCGAAAGACATATTATTTCTGGAATCGAATCTTTATTAAGATCGTCAACAATCAAATTTTTTAGAAATTGTATGGTACTATTGCTTACTGTTTGAAAAGTAAAACTCTTATCAGGATTGTTTTTATACCATCCTAAATTAGATGATTTTGAGGCAACTATATCAGCAAGACCATCATTGTCCATATCTTTAACACATAATTCAACAAAATTGTTTGCTTCATTATCAATAACAATTGGGAAATCGAAATTGTCTCCATTTTGACTGAGATAATAAGATAGTTTTTTGTCAGAATTAAAAGCAATAAGGTCTAAATATCCGTCTTTATTTATATCCAGAAAATCAAACGAACTATAATCGGCTGTATATCCAACATACACTGGAGGTTCAAACGTTCCTGTTCCAGTATTTTTATTTAAAAATATTTGATCACCCCATGATTTTGACAGTATGTCTAAAAAACCATCATTATTAAGATCAAGTATTTTTACTTTTTCAAAACCATATCCTGAAGAGCTGATTTTTTTTCCTTGTTCAAAAGTTCCATTTCCTTTATTAAGATAATATAATACGCCATCGCTATTTAATGAACAAACAACAATATCATTAAATCCATCTTTATTAAGATCAGCAATTTCTACAGATTGAGGATTATCTATAGATGCGATAATTGTTTCATTCGAAAATTTGTCATTTCCTAAGTTTTTATACCATGAAACTTTATCTAAATAACTATCAATTGTTATAATGTCATTTAAGTTGTCATTATTAAGATCTGCTGCAGAAATACCTCTTAAAGAATATGTATTATCAATAGTGTGTTTTTGTTCGTACAGTAAATTTCCGTTTACATTTTTGTACCATACAAGAGTATTGTCACTGGCATTTACAATTAGTTCTTTGAAGCCATCATTATTTAAATCTGCAGTAAAAGAATTTGAGTTGATGGTTGTAGTATTTTTTTCATTTGCAAGAACTTGTTCTGCGGAGAAATTAATTTGGGAAAAAATGAATAGAGATTTTAATAAAAATATAAGAAGTAATAGTTTTTTCATATAAGATATTTGAAAATTTAGTTTTTAAATGTAATTAAAAATAGTATAATGCTTCTGTTTTAAGTTAAAATTTAAAAATTAATTATTATAAGCATAACGGGTTAGTCTAATAAACCTGAATAGTTGCTATAGAAAAACGCAAAAAAGAGACCTTAAACAAGATCTCTTTTAGAATAAAATATATTAGGAAATTCTACGATCAAATTTTAAATAAGGTGTGCTTCT
>SEBM01000073.1 GCA_004296145.1 Flavobacterium sp. | reverse complement strand
ATTTACACTTAATGTAAAAAAACGCATAAATTATTATCATTGTAACATTGAAAACGTTTTAGAAACTGAGCAATGGTAATCGATAACAATTTATATGAGTTACATAAAAAAGATGTATTTTTGTCGAGTAATTAATTTGAAAACTTTTTGAATGAGCGAAAAAATAACCATTTATGATATTGCCAAGAAATTAAATATCACTGCTGCTACAGTTTCAAGAGCGTTAAATAACAATCCGAAAATAAAAGAAAGCACCCGTGAATTAGTTATCAAAACGGCGGCTTCAATGAATTACAAACAGAATAAACTAGCCCTGGCACTAAAAAGTGGCCGTAGTAATAATATAGGAGTTATTGTTCCCAGAATTGACAGTAACTTTTTTGCTTCTGTCATCAGAGGAATTGAAGAAGAACTTCACCCGCATGGTTATCAGGTTATTATTTGCCAGACACATGAAGATCCTAAAAGAGAAAACGAAAACCTTTATACTTTAATTGACGCTCAGGTAGATGGTATTTTAATGTCTGTAACGGATGTAACAAACGAAAATACAGGTGCCTTTCATTATGTTTTAGAAAAGAATGTACCACTTATATTTTTTGACAGAAGTAAACATATTGACGGAGTTAGTTCTGTGACTATCAATGATTTTAAAGGCGGTTATATCACGACAAAACATTTAATAAATGAAGGTTGCCGATGTATTGCGCATTTCTCCGGAGATCAGTCGCTTGAGATTTTTAAAAACAGGTTTTTAGGCTATAAACAAGCTCTTCTGGATAACGGAATGACTTTTAAGGAAGAATATGTTATTCACACAAAAAGTAGTGTTGAAGCCGGAAAAGAAGCTGTAAATCGTTTATTACAATTAGAAACTCCGCCTGATGCTATTTTCTCTTCGAGTGATTTTGCTGCGCTTGGAGCGATTCAGGAATTAAAAGATAAAAATATAAGTATTCCGAAAGAGTTTTGTGTTGCCGGTTTTAGTAATGAGCCTTTTACAAAATTTATGGAATTATCAATAACATCTGTAGATCAGTCACCACTTGAAATGGGAAAAATGTCTGCACGTGTTTTCTTGGAACAGGTAGACAAAACAGATACAATCAAAATCGAAAAAAAGGTTGTTTTAGCTCCTGAATTACATATTCGTAAATCTTCTACCAGAACTACAAATTAAACCATATAAGTTATATAAGTTCATTTAAAAAAGGCAGCTTAAAGGTTCAAATCTTTAAGCTGCCTTTTTCTTTTGAAAATGCTGTACCCATATTGTGTCATTTCGACGAAGGAGAAATCACACTAGAAATTCCGCAATAATAATCGGCAATCGTTGTGGTTACGAGTGTGATTTCTCCTTCGTCGAAATGACACATAAAAAAAACCTACAAGATTTTGAAAACCTTGCAGGTTATTTAAATGAACTTATATAACTTATATGGTTTAAATTTTATAAAGAAACTCCTCTTTTCCAAGGAATAAAGTCATTTTGATTTAAGATTGCCGCTTTAGTTTTAATTGTTCCGCTGGCAACATCAATAATGAATTCCAGCATTTCGTCAGCCATTTCATCAATTGATTTTTCACCTGTGATAATTCCACCAGTATCAATATCAATGATATCAGACATTTTTCTCGCTAATTCAGTATTTGATGAAATCTTTACAACCGGTGCAATTGGGTTTCCTGTCGGAGTTCCCAAACCTGTTGTAAACAATACCATATTGGCACCCGAACCAACCATTGCAGTTGTACATTCCACATCATTTCCTGGCGTGCAAAGCAACGTTAAACCTGGTTTCGTGATGTATTCTCCATAATCAAAAACGCCTGTAATTGGAGATGTTCCACCTTTTTTAGCAGCTCCAGCAGATTTCATTGCATCCGTAATCAAACCGTCTTTGATATTTCCCGGAGACGGATTCATATCAAATCCTGAACCAGCGTCAACTACTGTTTTTTCATACCATTGCATTAAATCAAGGAAACGTTTTCCGCCTTCGTCTTCAACACAACGGTTTACCAATTCCTGCTCTACCCCACATAATTCAGGGAACTCAGAAAGTATTGTTGTTCCTCCCAAAGCAGCCAGTAAATCTGAAGTTACACCCAAAGTAGGGTTTGCAGAAATTCCTGAAAATCCATCAGAACCACCACATTCCAAACCAATTCTTAATTTAGATAATGGTGCTGGTTCCCTTTTTATTTCGTTTGCTTTTTTAATTGCTTCAAAAGTATCTTTTACAACACTACTAAGCATTGTTTCGATAGTTCCGATTTGTTGCTGATCGTAAATTAAAACCGGTTTTTTACTGTTTGGATTAATCGCATCTAAAGCATCTTTAAAGATTTGAATCTGAAGATTTTGACAACCTAAACTCAAAACCGTAGCTCCGGCAACGTTCGGATTATTTACATAACCAGCCAACAATTTAGCCAGACTATGAGAATCCTGACGAATTCCGCCGCAACCACCTTGGTGCGTGATAAATTTAACTTCTATATTATTGAATAAGTTAGCATCATTTGAAGCTTCCTGATTTCCTGCTCCTCCGGTTTCTGATTTCACTAAAGAGCGCAACAATAACTGATAATCGTTTTCTTTAGGTTTCATCAATTCCTTTTCAAAAATATCTTTCAAGATTTCGATATTTCTGTTTTCACAAAAAACCAATGGAAAAAACAACCATACGTTTTCAGTTCCAACTTGTCCGTCTTCTCTGTGATAGCCCTGAAAAGTTCTGTCTTTCCATTTATCAATATTTGGCTGTGTCCAACCAATTGTTTCTGTTTTTCCGGTTACTTTATCACTCTCATGTTTAACATTTGAGGTAGAAAGCAGCCCGCCTTTTTCAATTCTGGCACTTGATTTTCCGACTAAAACGCCATACATAATAATCCTGTCTCCCACATTAAAAGGAACTAAGGCAATTTTATGCTTCATTTTTACATCAGACTCGATTGTAATATCCTCACCTTCAAAGTTAATCACCTCTCCAGCCACCAGATTTACTAACGCTACTGCAACATTATCAGTAGGATTAACTTTTATTAATTTTTTTTGCGTTTCCATAACTTTCGTATGCGGGTTCTTGAATTATTTATTTTTTAAAATTGGCAAAACCTTGTTCTACACCATTTTCGTCAATTTCTTTTAATGCTTTTGCAATCGATTCTGTTAATGAAGGAATAGCAGTTAAATCTTCATCCCAGAAATTTTCGTTTTGCAAAGTTTGTTCCGCTATTTTAGTGTAGTCGTTTGATTTCCAAACTTCATTAAAAAAAGCAACAATATCTTCACTGTCATTTATCGGCAAACTTTCACCTTTCCATGTTCCTTTATAAAAACGAATTAAACACGCAAATGCGAATGTTAAATGTACTGGTAATTTTTTATGAATAGCAACATATTCTGTCAAACTTGGTAAAACACGTACTTTAAATTTAGAAATTGAATTTAAAGCAATCGAAGACAACAAGTGTTTAATAAATGGATTTCTAAAACGATCCAGAATTTCTTCAGAAAAACTGGCAAGTTCAGCCTTGTCCATATTTAAAGTTTCGTTAATTTCATCAAAAACAGCTTTGTTTACAAAATCTCCTGTAAATGAATTATCCACTGTTTCCTTGACCGTTTCGTTTCCGTAAAGTAATGAAAATGGTACCATTGCAGTATGTGCACCATTTAAGATTCTCACTTTACGCGTACGATATGGCTGCATATCTTCGACGATTTTTACATCTAAATCTGTTTTTTCAAAAGGAAGTTTTGCTTTCAAAACGTCATCACCTTCGATAACCCATAAAAAGAAACTTTCGGCACTTACAATCAAATCATCTTTATAAGATAACTGACTGTTATATTCTTCAATCTGATCTTTAGGATATCCAGGAACAATTCTGTCTACCAAAGTATTATGGAAAGAACAGCTGTTTAAAAGCCAGAAAATAAATTCCTGTTCCAATTTCCAATCTGTACAATATTTTAATATAATTTCTTTTAAAGTATCTGAATTGTAATTAATTAACTCACAAGGAATAATCGTTAACCCTTTTGCAGGTGCACCTTTAAAATGCTTAAATCGCTCATACAAAAGTACGGTTAATTTTGCAGGAAATGAAACTGGCGGCTGCATGGTAGGCAAATCTGAAGCGATGTACTCAATACCTGCTTCTGTTGTATTTGAAATAATAAAAGCCAGTTCTTCTTCTTTAGCTAAAGACAAATATTCCTGAAAAGAAGCATAAGGATCAACAGCCTTTACAATATTGGTAATCAATTCATTTTCCTGAATTTCTTTTCCCTTTTTAACTCCTTTCATAAACAAAGTATACAACCCGTCCTGAGCATTAATCATATTAACTAACCCTTTGTCGATTGGCTGCACAACTGCGATTCCGGCATTAAAATCAGCTTCCTGATTTAGTTTCTGAAATGCATATTCTACGAAAGCCCTTAAAAAGTTACCTTCTCCAAATTGTACAATTTTGATTGGAAGTTTAGTTGAAAACTCCGAATTTGATCTGTTTATTTTTTCCATTATAAATCCTTTAAAGCATTATAAAACAACCACATAAACTACCTATTGACTTGTCTTTATTAAATTGTAAAAGAAACATTACACCTGAGTGAGTAAATAAATTTTGCTGTGAGGAGTGACAAAATTTATTGGCAAGCGTAATGCTCAATTACAATCTCTAAAACTTAAAAAAACTGCAAGTCAAATAAGGAATCGGTATGATTATCCCTTATTTATTTTTAATATTTTTTATGATCTCAAGAACCTGACTTACTTTGGTTTTTAAGCCGTCAAAATCGTTGTTATCAAGTATATCTTTTGAAATTAATTGTGATCCTAAACCCACACAAAATGCGCCGGCATTAAGCCATGAACTTAAACTTTCTAGCGTTGGATAAACACCGCCTGTAGGCATAATGTTTGTCCATGGACAAGGTCCTTTTATGGCTTTAATAAATTCCGGTCCATAAATATCAGCAGGAAATAGTTTTACGATTTCACAGCCTAATTCTTCTGCTCTTGCAATTTCCGTCAGCGTTCCACAGCCCGGAGACCATAACACTTTTCTGCGGTTGCAGGCAATTGCAATGTCTTCTCTAAAAACCGGAGTTACAATAAAATTGGCGCCTAAACTCATGTATAACGAAGCCGAAGCTGCATCTGTAATTGAGCCAACGCCTAACATCATTCCTGGTAATTCTGCCAAAGCATATTTATTTAAAGCTCCGAAAACTTCATGAGCAAAATCACCACGGCTTGTAAACTCCATCAATCTGGAACCACCGTCATAACAGGCTTTTAAAACTTTTTTACTGACTTCGATATCTGAATGAAAAAAGAGCGGAACCATTCCGTTTTCTTTCATTTGTGCAGCCACTTCTATTCTTGAAAATTTTGCCATTTCTATTAATTATCTTGATACTAATGCAGAACCATCACCATCAATCATATTTTCTACTTCTTTTAGGGTAACCAGATTATAATCTCCTGCAATTGTATGCTTTAAACAACAAGCTGCAACTGCAAAATTTAATGCTCTCTGGTTATTATTTTGATATTCAAGCAAACCATAGATTAATCCGCCCATAAAAGCGTCACCGCTTCCTACTCGGTCTACAACTGGCGTAACTTCTTTTACAGCTGCATTATAAATTGTTTTTCCGTCATACAAAATACCACCGATTCTTTGGTGTGAAGCACTTACAGAATAACGGAGTGTTGTTGCTGCAATTTTTAAATTCGGAATTAATTCAAACAATTTATCGTAGACAACCGGAAGCGTTTTCTCATCCTGATAATTTGGATTTACTTTCGGAATTCCCAACATAAAAAATGCTGTATCAATATCTCCCAAAATCACATTGCTGTATTGCAACATTTCAGGCATTACTTCAGCTGGCGTTTTACCATATTGCCAAAGTTTTGATCTGTAATTTAAGTCGCAGGAAATTTTAATTCCTTTTTTGTGAGCGACTTTTATGGCTTCTAAACAAGCTTCGGCTGCGCTTTGAGAAATTGCCGGAGTAATTCCACTCCAGTGAAACCATTCTGCGCCTTCTAAAACTTTTTCCCAGTCAACTTGTCCTTTTTGAATAGTTGCCATAGAGCTGTGTGCACGATCGTAGACCACATTGCTTCCGCGTGTTCCTGCTCCTGTTTCCAGAAAATAGATTCCTAAACGTTCTCCTCCGTAAACTATATTTTTAGATTCGACGTTCATTTTTCGCATTTCTTTTAATGCAGAACCGCCAATTTCGTTTTCTGGCAATCTGGTTACAAACTCGGCATTTACACCATAATTTGCCAAAGAAACACAGACGTTAAATTCACCGCCGCCATAAGTAGCGCCAAATGCTGTAGACTGTGAAAAACGTAAATGTCTCTCCGTCGAAAGACGAAGCATGATCTCTCCAAATGCAACTACTCTACTCATTTGTTTATTTTTAATTTACCATTAAGAGATTAAGAAAATTTAAGTTCTACTTTATGTTCTCTTGCAATTAAAGGTTAAGTTTATTAAGCCAACTAGCTTAATTATCTTTTTATTATTAAGTAATTATTTAAACCCAAAACTTAATTTTCTTAATGCCTTAATGGTTTAAAAAATTAAAATTTAAAATACTCTTTTGCGTTGTTGTATGAGATGTCTGAAACTAATTTTCCAATCCATTCCATATCATTTGGCAATTCTCCTCTTTTGATTTCGTCACCAAGAAGATTACATAAAATACGTCTGAAATATTCATGTCTTGGGAAAGACAAGAAACTTCTTGAGTCTGTCAACATTCCAACAAAACAACTAATTAATCCCATGTTTGAAAGGGCATTTAATTGTTTTGTCATTCCATCTTTCTGATCTAAAAACCACCATCCGGAACCGAATTGTACTTTTCCGCGAACGCTTCCGTCGTTGAAGTTTCCAATCATGGTTGCCATCACTTCGTTATCAGCAGGATTCAGGTTGTAAATGATTGTTTTAGTCAATTTATCTTTACTGTCTAATGTATTTAAGAAAGCAGATAATTTTTGAGCCTGCGGATAGTCTCCAATAGAATCCCATCCTGTATCTGGTCCTAAAATTCTGTGCATACGGGCATTATTATTTCTTAATGCTCCTAAGTGAAATTGCTGTACCCAACCAAACTCATGATACGTTTCAGACAAGAAAACCAAAATTGCACTATGGAATTTCAGTACTTCTTCCGGAGACAATTCTCCGTTTTCTCTTTTCTTTTTGAATATCGCGTTAACTTCACTTTCGGTAAAGTTTTCAAAATCAATTTGATTTAAACCGTGATCACTTAATTTACAACCATTTGCATTAAAGAATTCGATTCTTTTTCTTAAAGCAGATTGTAGGTCAGCATACGTATTAATTGCAACTCCGGACACATCCCCTAATGTGTCCAGATATGCATTATAACCATCATTAGCAATTAAGATGGCTTTATCAGGTCTGAAAGCCGTACTCATTTTAATTCCAGTCGAGTTGTTGGCGAATTTTTGGTGAAATTCTAAACTGTCAATTGGATCTTCTGTAGTACAAACTAATTCAGCGTTTACTTTTTTAAGAAGGTTTTGCGTGCTGTACGCCTGAGAATTTATTTTTTCTGAAGTTTCGATATAAATTTTCTCAGCCGATTTTTCATTCAATAAATCATAAATATCAAAATAACGCGCTAATTCTAAATGTGTCCAATGATACAATGGATTACGCATTGTGTACGGAACCGTTTTTCCCCAGTTTAAGAACTTATCTTTATCAGAACCATTTCCTGTTACAAACTGCTCGTTGATTCCCAAAGTACGCATTGCACGCCATTTGTAGTGATCTCCGTTAATCCAAACCTGAGTAATGTTGTCAAAGATTTTATCTTCGGCAATAAACTGCGGGTTTAAGTGATTATGATAATCGATAATGGGCTGATTTTTTGAGTAATTGTGATACAACTCTTCAGCATATTTATTTTCTAATAAAAAATTATCGTTTATGAATGTGGTATTTGAACTCATGTCTTTTAAAATTGAATTATTCTTCATTTGAAGGTTTACCGATTGTTGCAAGAATTCCTCCATCAACATACAAAATGTGACCGTTTACAAAATCACTGGCTTTTGATGATAAAAATATCGCGGCTCCTGCCAAATCGCCTGGATCTCCCCACTTTGCCGCCGGTGTTCTGCTAATGATAAAATCATTGAAAGGATGTCCGTCAACACGAATAGGTTTTGTTTGTTCTGTTGCAAAATATCCGGGACCGATTCCGTTGATTTGTACATTGTATTTCGCCCATTCTGTTGCCATGTTTTTAGTCAGCATTTTTAAGCCTCCTTTTGCAGCAGCATAAGCAGAAACTGTATTTCTTCCCAACTCACTCATCATGGAGCAAATATTGATGATTTTTCCCTGCCTTCTTTCGATCATTCCTTTGGCAACATGCTTAGAAACAATAAACGGGCTTACTAAATCTATATCAATTACTTCTCTGAAATCGGAAACTTCCATCTCCAAAAGCGGAATTCTTTTGATAATTCCCGCGTTGTTAATCAATATATCAATTGGTCCAACTTCGCTTTCAATTTTCTGAACCGCAGCTTTTACTTCTTGTTCTTCTGTTACATTAAATTTGTAACCCACTGCATTTATTCCTTCACTTTTTAATTCGGCTACAGCATTATCGATCTTTTCCTGAGAAGAATTTCCATTTACCACAATGGTAGCTCCGGCCTGACCTAATCCTTTTGCCATTGCCATTCCCAGTCCGTGTGTACTTCCTGTGATAAGAGCAACTTTTCCTTTTATATCAAATAAGTTTGTCATGATTATCTTAAATCTGTGATTTTACAAACGTCCATATCTCCGTAATCTAAGTTTTCACCGGCCATTCCCCAGATAAAAGTATAGTTACTGGTTCCTGAACCTGAGTGTATTGACCAAGGCGGAGAAATTACTGCCTGATGATTGTTCATCCAGATATGTCTTGTTTCATGCGGCTGTCCCATAAAATGACATACTGCCTGATCTTGTGGGATATCCAAATAAAAATATACTTCCATTCTGCGATCGTGAACGTGCGCCGGCATGGTGTTCCAAACACTTCCCGGTTTCAATTCTGTCATTCCCATTTGCAATTGGCAGGTTGTCACAACGCTTCCAATAATCATTTGGTTTACAGTTCTGTGGTTTGCAGTTTCCATTGTTCCCAACTGCAGTTTATTCGCTTCAGCTAAACTTACTTTTTTAGTTGGATAACTTGTATGGGCTGGCGCCGAGTTGATGTAAAATTTAGCAGGATTTGCGCTGTCGTTACTTTTAAAAATAACTTCTTTATTCCCGCTTCCGATATACAGAGCATCTTTAAAACCTAATTCAAAAGCTTTACCTTCTACCAGAACAGAACCGCTTCCTCCAACATTGATAATTCCGATTTCTCTGCGTTCTAAAAAATAAGGCGCTTTTAGAGGATCGATTGTTTCCAACACTAAATCTCCTTTTACAGGAACTGCAGAACCCGTAATATATCTGTCGTAATGAGAATATACCAGTACGATTTCATCTTCCTGCATTAAATCATCAATTAAGAATTCGTTTCTTAATTCCTGAGTATCATATTTTTTTACAGCTTCCGGGCTTGACGCGTATCTTGAACTATATTTAGTCATAATTTTAATTTAATGTAATCGATTGCACAAAATTATATTTTTATCTTCAAAAATCATAATACAAATAGAAAATTATTTGTGTTGATTTTACACTTATGGTATTTATCCTTTAAAATTAATAAAACAAATTATAATTTACGTTGGCAAATACAAAACTTCACAAATACCAAGACAATTGAATATGTCTTTTAAATAAAAGTTTAAAAATCTCTATAGATCTGTAATTGGGCTATATTTAGGAACCAAAGACTTCATCACGATCCAACCTGTTAAATAACAAACCGCACAGATTGAAAAAATGATAAAATACCCTGCTTCAATTCCGTGGAAGCCCATAAAAGACATGTTGGTCTCTTTAGCGTGATCAAACAACATTCCCGAACCTTTATTAATTAAAGTGGATCCAATTCCTCCGGCTAAACCTCCAATTCCTGTAATGGTTGCAATTGCTTTTTTGGGAAACATATCGCCAACGGTAGTAAAAATATTTGCCGACCACGATTGGTGCGCTGCTCCTGCAATTCCAATTATAATAACCGGAACCCAGTAACTTATGTATCCTAATGGTTGCGCGATTAAGGCTAATAATGGAAAAAATGCAAAAATCAACATGGCTCTCATTCTTCCCTCATATGGATTCATTCCTTTTTTCTCTACGAAATAAGTTGGCAGCCAGCCTCCAATAATAGAAAGTAATGTAATCATGTATAAAACAAATAGCGGTAGTGCAGCTTCTGTTGAATCCATTTGGTATACTGAGCTCAAATAAGCTGGAGTCCAAAATAAGAAAAACCACCAAACACCATCTGTCATGAATTTTCCAAAAGCAAAAGCCCATGTTTGTTTGTATTTAAAACAATCAGCAAGAGACACTTTTGTAGAAGTTTCTGGAACAAAACCTACTAATTTACTGTCTGCAATATCATCTTGTTGTATATACTCTAATTCTGCTGCACTTACTTTTGAGTGTTTTTCTGGTTTATCATACATGAACATCCAAAATCCCATCCATACAAAACCTAAAGCTCCAATGATGATAAAAGACATTTCCCAACCAAATGATTTTGCAATAAACGGAATTGAAATTGGCGCTGCCAAAGCTCCAACTGTTGCCCCTGCATTAAAAATACTGGTTGCAAAAGCACGATCTTTTTTAGGAAAATATTCGGCTGTAGTTTTAATCGCTGCAGGAAAATTTCCTGCTTCTCCAACTGCTAAAACAAAACGTGCGAAAATGAATAAAGCAACACTTACATTGATTACCAAAGCAGTATCGCTTACTGTACTAATTATATTTTTTGAACCTTCAAAACCAACAAACCATTCACCTGTTATAATTCCTGAAGTGGCAATTCCGCAAAAAGCATGAAGACAAGCTCCTACAGACCAAATTCCGATTGCCCAAAGAAATCCTTTTTTAGTGTCCAACCAATCTACAAAACGACCTGCAAACAAAAGAGACACTGCATAAAAAATAGAGAACAGCGCAGTAATATTTCCGTAGTCATTATTTGTCCAGTGAAATTCAGGAGCAATAAAATCACTCCAGGTCAAAGAAAGTACCTGTCTGTCTAGGTAATTAATTGTCGTGGCAAAAAATAATAATGCGCATATACTCCAACGATATTTTCCGACAGCGGTGTTTGTCTGACTCATGGTAACTGAATTTGTTTGGTTCATGGTTTAGATAGTTTTATTATAAAATTAATTTCTGTGAAGCATTTTGCGTGGTGAAAAGCAACAAAAACTAAAT
>SEBM01000072.1 GCA_004296145.1 Flavobacterium sp. | reverse complement strand
GAATTTGTAACTCCAAAAGGAAAAGAGCGTTTTGAACTTATAAGTCCAACAACGAATAAAAAATTAGGAGAAGTAGTTTTAGGCAACACAGAAGATGCAATTGACGCCATTAATGCTGCAAAAAATGCATTTAAAACTTTTTCAAAAACAACAACTGAAGAAAGAATTGAATATTTACAAAGATTAAAAGCATCTGTTGAAAACAAAAAAAAGGAATTTGTTGATGTTATGATCGAAGAATATGGTGGAACTTTTCAGTTTGCATCTGTTAGTTTTGACTACATGACAAGCAGTTTTGACTCAGCCATAAAACTATTAAAAACTTATTCTTTCAAAAAAATCATGGGAGAATCAGAAGTTCAGATGGAACCAATTGGCGTTGTCGGAATTATTATTCCATGGAACTCCAGTAACGGATTTATTTGCGGAAAATTAGCAACTGCTATCGCTGCGGGCTGTACTGTTGTTATCAAACCAAGCGAAATGAGTGCACAACAAACACAATTAATTTTGGAATGTTTTCATGAAGCAGGGTTGCCAAAAGGCGTTTACAATATTGTAAATGGTTTGGGAGAAATTGTAGGCGCAGAAATCAGCCAAAATGCAAATATTGCCAAAATCTCTTTTACAGGATCTACTGTTGTTGGAAAAATAATTGCCAAAGAAGCCGTAAATACAATGAAACGTGTAACATTAGAACTTGGCGGAAAATCACCAAATATTATTCTTGATGATGCCGATTTATCAAAAGCAATACCAATGGCAATGGCAGCCGCTTTTATGAACAATGGGCAGGCCTGTATTGCAGCAACACGTTTATTAGTTCCTGAAAATAAATTGGAAGAAATAAAAGCTTTAGTTTCAAATATAGCATCAAACATTATTGTTGACGATCCTAAAAACGAAACAACAGCCGTTGGTCCAATGGTGAGCAAAAAACAATATGAGCGTGTGCAAAATTATATTCAAATCGGAACAGAAGAAGGCGCTGAAATCTTAGTTGGCGGTTTAGGAAAACCCGAGGGTTTAGAAGACGGAAACTTTGTAAAACCTACTGTTTTTGTAAACGTAAACAATCAGATGCAAATTGCAAGAGAAGAAATTTTCGGACCTGTTTTATCCATTATTAGTTATAAAACCGAAGAAGAAGCTATTGAAATCGCCAATGACACCACTTACGGATTACAAGCTTACGTTAGTTCTGCAAATGAAGACAGAGCTTACAAAGTAGCCTCACAATTACAGGCAGGACGCGTTCAGGTCAACAAACTTGGACATGATCCAATGACTCCTTTCGGAGGTTTTAAACAATCTGGAATCGGCAGGGAATTCGGAACAATAGGTCTTGAAGCTTATCTTGAACCAAGAGCATTAATTAAATAATAAAAATTCTGAGATGCAGTAAGTCTTGCACAAAAACTTACTGCATCTTTTTTGTAATTTTACATTATGACAACAATCAGAAACGCGAAACCAAAAATACTATACTCCTGCTACTTTGCGCGTAGCCGCGAAGGGGAACATTTTATCCCTGAACATGTTTTTAGCTATCAGATTGCAGGAGAAATGACTGCTTCTGACGGTAAAAAAACGTACCATTCTAAAGCCGGTGATTTTCGTATTAGCAAAAGAAACCATTTAGCCAAATTTGTAAAAATCCCGCCTGAAGGAGGTCAATTTAAAGTTATATCCTTGTTTTTGGATCAGGAAATCCTACGTGAAATTTATCAGGAATACCAATTTAAAATTGACAAAAAACCTCAGGACGAAATTGTAATAACGTTAGATCCGCATCCATTATACCAATCCTTTATGACTTCACTTATCTCCTATCTGGAAGTGGAACAGGAAAACAATGAAGTTTTATTCAATTTGAAAATTAAGGAAGCTGTTCATCTTTTATTAAAAGTAAACCCTGAACTCAAAGATATTTTATTTGATTTTAATGAACCCGGCAAAATTGACCTGGAAGCTTTTATGAACAAGAATTTTCATTTTAATGTGCACTTAAACCGATTTGCTTATCTGACAGGAAGAAGCTTAGCTACTTTCAAAAGAGATTTTCAAAAAGTATTTCAGGAAACTCCGGGACACTGGCTTTTAAACAAAAGACTTCAGGAAGCACATTATTTAATCAAAGAAAAAGGGAAAGCTCCTTCTGAAGTTTATCTCAATGTAGGATTTGAGGATTTATCACATTTCTCTTTTTCATTTAAAAAGAAATTTGGAGTAGTTCCTTCTTCTCTATAATCAAAAAGTAAATTCCAATTTTGTACCTGCTTTAAAAAGAAATTCCAAATTCCAACTCTAAAAACTTAATCAGTTTAAAAATTGGAATTTGGAATTTTTTATTTGAAATTTTCCAAAAAAATTATCGCATAAAAAAAGCCTCTCATTTCTGAGAGGCTTTTTATGTTGGTCTACTAGGACTCGAACCTAGAAAGACTGCACCAAAAACAGTTGTGTTACCATTACACCATAGACCAGCAATGCTGTTAAGCGGGTGCAAAATTAGAACTTTATTTAATTTATGCAAATTTTAAACGAAACTTTTTTGCATAAAAAAAGCCTCTCATTTCTGAGAGGCTTTTATGTTGGTCTACTAGGACTCGAACCTAGAAAGACTGCACCAAAAACAGTTGTGTTACCATTACACCATAGACCAGCAATGCTGTTAAGCGAGTGCAAATTTAAGGCTTTATTTAGTTTATGCAAACTTTTTGACCAAAAAAAATCATTTATTTTATTTTTTCCTGCTTTAAAAATTCTATCGCGATCCGAAGCAACTCATAAACAACATGTTACTTTTTAAAGATAGTTTTGTAGAATTTTATGTTAATGCTCGTTTCTTTACACAAAAAAACATTTTCTTTGTAGGATAGAAAACATACAAAATTTTAACACCTAAATATGGCACAATTCAATTTCAATAAATGGAATACAATTATTGGTTGGTTTGCATTTGCAATCGCTTTAATTACTTATACACTAACTGTTGAACCTACAATGAGCTTTTGGGATTGTGGTGAATATATTGCCACAGCAGCCAAATTACAAGTTGGTCACCCACCGGGAGCCCCTTTATTCCAAATGATGGGAGCCTTTTTTGCAATGTTTGCCATTGATGCTAAACATGTGGCGGTGATGGTAAATATGATGTCTGTTTTCTCAAGTGCATTTACTATTCTTTTTATGTTTTGGTCTTCTTCTATGATTTTGAAAAAAATCATAGCTCGTTTTGCCGAAATTGATCAAAATAATTCAATTGTTATTTTAGGAAGTTCTTTTGTTGGAGCTTTGGCTTATACTTTTTCTGATAGTTTTTGGTTTAATGCTGTTGAAGCCGAAGTGTATGCAATGGCTTCTTTATTAATTGCATTGCTATTTTGGCTTGGTCTTCGTTGGGAGCAGGATATGGACAATCCTAAGGGAAACAAATGGTTATTGGTAATATCTCTTGTTATTGGTCTTTCGTTTGGAGTTCACTTCATGGCTCTGTTAACAATTCCTTCTATTGGATTTTTATACTACTTTAAACATTACGAAAAAGTTACCATCAAAAACTTTCTTATTGCCAATGTGGTAGTTATCGGTATTTTGCTTTTTATTTTCAAATTGCTTTTACCATTAACAATGGCTTTTTTCGGTAAAACCGAAATTTTCATGGTAAACAATATGGGATTGCCTTTTAATTCAGGAACCATTTTTGTCGCTTTACTTTTTATTGCTTTCTTTTATTTCGGATTAAGATATACCAGACAAAAAGGGTTAATTTTCTATAACACTATTATTCTTTGTATCCTTTTTATTTTAATAGGTTTCTCAACGTGGATGATGCTTCCTGTTCGTGCGAATGCAAATACGGTAATCAACGAAAACAAACCATCTGATGCTACTGAGGTTTTGGCTTATTACAATCGTGAACAATATGGTGTAAATCCGTTGTTTTATGGTCCTCAATACACTGAAGTATTTGCTGGATTAGATGCTAAAAATCCTTATTTAGACAAAAATCCTAACTACGAAAGAGATTATAAAACAGGTAAATATATTATTACCAACAATTATAAAAATGCAGAACAAAACTCTGATGATAACCAAAAAACGGTTCTGCCTAGAATGTGGAGTACAGAAACGGGGCATATCCAGAATTATATCAACTTTACAAATCCTCCTGGTTTTAGAATAAACCCTGAGTATCCTTATGAAGATGATTTGGCAAAATACGGAATTGATGCAAGTCAGTTATCTGAGGAAGAATACAATAAAGCAACTGCTCAATTACGCAATGAAGTTGAAAAAACAGTTTCTGAATTCAGAAGAGCTTACGCTCAAAAACAAATCGATAACGAAGGTTATGTAAAATTCCTGAAAAGTTACGGAGATTATTTAATTATCGAAAAACCGACTACTGGTGATAATTTCAGTTTTATGTTTGAATACCAATTCGGATACATGTACTGGAGATATTTGATGTGGAATTTTGTCGGACGCCAAAATGATGTTCAGGGAAAATATGACAATCTGGATGGAAACTGGATTAGCGGTATCAAACCTCTGGATTCTATGCATCTTGGTTCTCAGGACAAACTACCTTCAGATGTTTTAAATAATAAAGGAAGAAATGTTTATTATTTCCTGCCTTTCATTTTAGGGCTTATTGGACTTATGTATCATGCTAACAAAGATCTTAAGAGTTTTTATGTTCTTTTAGCTTTGTTCTTATTTACTGGAATTGCACTTAAAATTTACTTAAACGAAAGACCTTTTGAACCTCGTGAAAGAGATTACGCTCTTGTTGGATCATTTTATGTATTTGCAATCTGGATAGGATTTGGAGTATATTCTTTATACGAAACTATTAAGAATTACCTGGCTCCAAAAATTGCAGGTCCGGTTATTATTGCGGCAAGTTTATTGGCTGCCCCAGTTTTAATGGCATCTCAAAACTGGGATGATCATGACAGATCAGGAAAATATACTGCCGTTGCAATGGCAAAGGCGTATTTAAATTCTTGTGATAAAAATGGTATTTTGTTTACAATTGGTGATAATGATACTTTCCCATTGTGGTATGCACAGGAAATTGAAGGTATTCGTACAGACGTAAAAATTGTAAACACGAGTCTTTTCATGACAGATTGGTATATTGACCAGATGAAAGCCAAATCTTATGAATCTGAAGCGTTGCCGATCTCATTTACGCATTCTGAATATGTGGGTGACAAACTTGATTATGTTGCTTACATCCAAAAAATAGATACACGTTGGAATATTAATGACTTTTTGAATTTTATTAAAAATCCAAAATCGACAGTAGGCTTACAAAACGGACAAACTATTCATTTTTATCCAACTAATAAAATCAGGGTGCCGGTTGACAAAAACTTAATTATTAAAAATAAAGTAGTTAATCCAAAATACAATGATTCTATAGTTCCTTATCTTGATATTGATATAAAAGGAAGCGCATTGTACAAAAACCGTCTGATGATGTTAGACATTTTGGCTAACAATAACTGGAAAAGACCAATCTATTTTAGTGGAGGAGCTTTTGACGATGAAGATTATTTATGGTTAAAAGACTATCTGCAGTTAGATGGAATGGTTTACAAACTGGTTCCTGTAAAAAATGTTCCATCAAAAGATGGCGGGCCAATGGACATGGGACAAATTGACGCTGATAAAATGTATGATATTGTTA
Organism: Flavobacterium sp.; assembly: GCA_004296145.1. GTDB lineage: Bacteria > Bacteroidota > Bacteroidia > Flavobacteriales > Flavobacteriaceae > Flavobacterium. The sequence goes on along the minus strand of SEBM01000072.1, from coordinate 5,745 downwards.
TGAAATGGGATTGGGGCAATAGTGATGGAAATATTTATCATGATCCTGAAACAAGAAGAAACAGCATTACTTACCGTACTAACTTATCCCGTTTAGTAAACCAACTTATTGAAGAAGGAAAAATTGACAAGGCTAAAAACGTGATTAATTTAGCTGTTACAAAAATGCCTTTGGATAAATTTGGGTATTATTCATTAGTAGAACCTTTTGCAGATGGCTATTATAAAGTTGGCGAAACGGCTAAAGCACATGATTTACTTAATAAACTTGTTGAGAAATACAAGGAGGATTTAAATTATTATGCAACGTTAAGCAATGGAGATCAAACTGATCTTGCAATGGATATTATTACTGATATCGAGCGTTACAGAAGCTTATTAGACGTAATGAAAGCAAACAAAGACAAAGCTTTCTACGAACAACACAAAACAATTTTTAATACATATGTAAATGTATTTGAACGTTTTGGAAGAGAAAAAGAATAATATACAAAAAATATAATGATTAAAAAAATGCAGCGCCATTTGATAAATAGCGCTGCATTTTTTATTTTTACATAGAATTAAAACTTTAAAAATGAGCTTCTATTGGGTAAAAACTAATGCATTTATCAAAAAGGTGTTTTCTAAATATTGTTGGGATATTCCAAACAACGAAAAGAAAATATACCTAACTTTTGATGATGGCCCAACTCCTGAAGTTACTGACTGGGTTTTGACTGAATTAAAAAAGTTTGAAGCCAAGGCTACTTTTTTTTGTATCGGAAAAAACATTACTGCCAATTCTTCTTTATTTGAAAAACTGATAAGCGAAGGACATTCAATAGGAAACCATACCATGAACCACATTAATGGATGGAAAAGCAAAACCAATGATTATATTGAAAATGTAAAAAATTGTGCTGCTATCTTAAGAGAAGAGAAAAATCTAAATGCTTTAATATTTCGCCCTCCTTACGGGAAGATAAAAAAAGAGCAATCTAAAATCTTAAGAAACCTAGGCTACAAAATTGTAATGTGGGATGTTTTGAGTGCTGACTTTGATCAAAGTATAACACCTGAAAAATGTCTTGAGAATGTTACTAAAAATGTAAAATCAGGAAGTGTGATTGTTTTTCACGACAGTGTAAAAGCTTCACAAAATTTAAAATTTGCTTTACCTAAAACACTTCATTTTTTAAAAGAAAATGGATTTGCTTTTGATATTATCCACTAAATAAATCAGTTATAAGTTACAAGTTATTAAACTGATCCTGAACAATTCCTATTATTGTATTAGCATCAAGCTCTCCGGATTGTCTCCAGATCATTTGTCCTTCTTTATAAATCATTAAAGTAGGAAGTCCTTTTATGCGCAACGCTTCAGCAAGTTCCTGATTTTTATCTACATCAATTTTAATGACTTTGGCCTTATCGCCAAGTGCAGCAGCAACATCCTTAATGACAGGATGCATTGATACAGATGATTCGTTCCAGTCTGTGTAAAAATCAATTAACACTGGAACCTGAGCATTTATAAGTTCTCCAAATTTTGACATAAAAGCAAAAATTTAATTCTTTTAATCTATTAAAAAGATAAAGTTAATACAAATGTAGCATTTTTAACGAATTAAGCCACATTGTTGCCCTTTTTTAGTTCAATTACCGTTATTTCCGGCATAATACCAACTCTTCCAGGATAGGCATGAAAACCAAAACCACGATTGACATAAACATAACGATCAAACTCTTTATACAAGCCTGCCCATTGTTTATAAATGTATTGTGCCAGGCTCCATTTAAAATATCCCGGTATTTCGATTCCAAACTGCATTCCGTGTGTGTGTCCGGCAAGCGTTAGATGAAAGTTCTTCGGATGGTTTTTAATTTCGGCTTCCCAATGACTTGGGTCGTGACTCATTAAGATTTTAAAATCTTTTTGATCCACATTTTGTGATGCTTTATTCAAATCACCGGCTTTCTTAAAATTTACTCCCCAGTTTTCTACTCCGATCAAAGCAATTTTATCATCGCCTTTTTGAATATAAGTATGTTCGTTTAACATCAACTTAAATCCAATATCTCCATACAATTTTTTGATGGCCTGAAAGTTTTCATCTTTTTGTTTTTCAGACGGCCAGGTTACATATTCACCATAATCATGATTTCCTAAAATAGAAAACTTACCGTATTTATAGTCTTTAATACGATTAAATGTATTTAACCACGGATGCATTTCTGTCGCATGCGTATTTACAATATCTCCGGTAAACAATATCATATCAGACTCCTGTTCGTTTATTAAATCAATTGCGTAATTGATTTTTTCAGGATTATCAAAACTACCACTGTGAACATCTGATATCTGAGTTATTTTGAAACCATCAAATGCATCCGGAAGATCAGGAAAAAAGACAGTCTGTTTAATTACTTTAAAGTTATATTTTCCTTCAAAAATTCCGTAAATCAAAGACAGAAAAGGAACTGCGGCTAATCCTAAAGCAATTTGGCTGACAAACCTTCGTCGATCCGGCATCATTTCTTTTCTTGGAGCATTATAAATGAAATAATTTAAAATACTCGCTCCTACTCTAAAAATATCTTCACCAAACATAATTAGCGTCAACACAATTTTTGGCACATAAACCAACAACATCAAACCTGTTGTAAACATAAATTGTTTGGTTTGTCCAACAGAACGGTCAACTTGCGAAAAAGAATAGATAATAAAAATTAAAAGCAGTAAACTTATAATTTGATAACTAACCAAAACCCATCTCAATTTGATCAAAGTACGAAAGGCCTGATAAGAATAGAACTCAATAAATAAAAAAAGAGCACAAAGAATTACAAAACGAAGGATCATTAGTTATAGTTTTAAGCAAAGTAACAAAGAATGAATTTTTTATTGCTTTTTATTATCAAAAATTTAACTCAAATATAATTCAAAAAGGCTGATAAATTTCTTTATCAACCTTTTTTACTCTACTCAAAATTATTTTCTATTAAATATTCATAAACCCAAAACAATAATTTATGAAACCAAACAAAAAATCAATCTTTATTTTTTAGCTTTTGCTGTTTCCGGCTTAGCTGATTCTGTTTTAGCAGCCTCTTTTTTCTCTGCTTTTGCTTTTTTATGAGCTTCTTTTTTATCGTGTTTAGATGCTTTAACTTCTTTTGCAGGAGTTGTTTGAGCTGGAGTTGTTTGTGCGTTTACCATTGCTGTAGTTCCTAGAACTGCAATTGCTAACATTACTAATTTTTTCATGACTTTGAATTTTTATAAATTATTATTATTTCATTATTTATAAGTCAAAGGTAGAATCGTAAGATGAAGTTTAAATGAAGATTTGTAGTACTAAAAAAAATTAACTTTTAATTGTGTTTTTGCCGTTTTCAGGAAACAAAAGCATAAATGTTGTTCCTTCATTAATTTCTGAAGTAACCTTTATTTCTATATGATGCAAAGAGGCAATACTGTCAGCAATAGCAAGCCCTAAACCCTGGCCATCCTGATCTGAATTTATTCGGGTAAACCTGTTGAATATCTTCTCTATTTGTGAAGCATCCATACCCACTCCTGAATCTGCAATTGAGATAAAATATTGGCGGTTTGCGAAACCATCAAAAACCCTGATATTTCCTTTTTCGCGATTGTATTTTATAGCATTAATCACCAGGTTGTAGATCAGAATATGAATAAGGGTTTTGTTTCCTTTAAAACTAAAATCATGTTTCATTGCGTTAGAAAAATTAATTTCCTTATCCTCTATTCTGTCCTGAAGATCTTCCTGCATGTCTTTTATGATTTCATGAAAATGAATATCTTCATCAATAGCATACTGATTATTTTCTATTCGGGAAATCAACAATAAGTTATTAATGATTTTTTTCAGCATGTCTAATGTCTTCAGCGAGCTGGCTATTTTGTCAATAGCATTATCGTCTAAAGAATCATTTTGCAGTAAATTTTCTAATTTATTTTTGAGCAGTGCAATTGGCGTTAGCAATTCGTGCGAAACGTTTGAAATAAATTGTTTTTCCTTTTTGAAAAGTTCGCCAATACGATCCATCATCTGATTTAGAACCAAATCAAGTTCCCTGAAATCTCTTGATTTTGCTTTTATAGGAGTATGATCAAAAGCTTCGGGTTCATTGACGCGTCGAATCTTAGTATCTATTATTTTGTAAAAAGGTTTCAGCAGATATTCAATATAAAATGTATCGGCCAGAAAAGTGATTAAAAGAATGACAACAAAAACAATCAGGATAAAAAACCGAATAATAAAAGTCAGATCTTTTATTTCGCTAAGACTGCTTCCTATTTCTAATTGATAATTCTGATTTTCGTAGGTAAAATAATGTTGTAAAATACGGTACTCGTTTTGTTCGCCTTCTATAATCCTGTAATCATTACTAAAAGTTGTTTTTTTCTGATGTGATTTTACAGCTACTTTTGATAACACCAAAAACTCGCTGTGCAAAGTAGAAAACTGAGAATAGGTATCTGTAGAATCATTAGAGTTTTCGATGAAATCATTAATTTCATTTTGGTCCAGATGGTCAATAAATTTTTTCTCCTTTTCTAATAAACTATTATTAATATGCCGGTAAACAACATTTTCTACCAGAATTGGAAGCATAAGCCATAATATCACGATTACCAACAATCTTGTCAGTGCATTAAAAATGGCCAATTGATGTTTTATCTTCACAAATAGTTTATTTATTCGTTAATTCGGTAGCCCACATTACGAACCGTTTCAAACCAACTGATATCAGTATGCTTATCTAATTTTTTTCGAAGATTTCGAACATGAACATCAATAAAATTCGAATCTGAGTTGATCTCAAGAATATCTCCCCAAATATGTTCTGTTAATTGCAATCTGGTAATTACACGATTTTTATTCAGAACCAAATACTGAAAAATATCGAATTCTTTCTTGGTCAGATTAATGGGAACATCATTGTAGCTTACTTTATAATCCTGCAATTGCAATGAAAAACCATGTATTTGTAAATCATTTAAAGTAAAGCCATGCATTCTGCGAATTACAGCAAACAAACGCGCACTCAATTCTGTAAGTGCAAAAGGTTTCGTAAGATAATCGTCTGCACCAAGATGTAAACCATTAATTCTGTCGTCCAGTTCTCCGCGTGCGGTAATGACAATAACGGCCATTTTTGATTTGGTTTTTCTAACGGCTTTCAGAACCTCAAAACCATCACCATCGGGCAAACCAAGATCTAGCAGCATGGCATCATAATCATTACCCGAAACCTCTTCAAGAGCATCTTCACAATTATGTGTAACCTTGCAAACATAACCTGCATTGCACAAAAAATCATAGACTTCTACAGCAAGTTCTTTATTATCTTCTACAATTAAAATATTCATAGCTATACATTCTAAGAGCAAATAAAATTAATCAATTATAAAAAGCCCGGATTCTTATTATTAAAAAATTAACGAATCCAAAAAAAGCCGATAAATTTCTTTACCAGCTTTTTCCAACTGCATTTTAATAATTACCTCTTTCTGTTTTGTTTCCTTACAATACTTCGAAAACAAAACAAAAACGATATTATTTTTTCACTTTTGCAGTTTCTGTTTTAGAGGCTTCTTTTTTCACGATTTTTGCTGCGAAAAAGATAGACAGACAATGCATCTGATAATAATTTGAGGCCAGTATGGTCACGTCCACAGCATCTCTCCGTCACCTAGTATCATTTCCTGTTTTTTGTCCTTGTCGCCGCCCTT
>SEBM01000592.1 GCA_004296145.1 Flavobacterium sp. | reverse complement strand
TTATTGTATTGAAGGAGAAGGAGGAAGGGAAGATGCTGATAATTTAGAAATAATCAAATTGCGGATTATCAGTAAAAAGCCGGATCAAAAAATTGAGAAATTCTACAATGCTTTTCAGTCCAAATTAAAAAAGAACACTGAAATTGGGCGTGGTTTGTGGCTGGTAGATTATTTTGACAAGAATGTTTACTTTTATAAAACAACTAAAAACAGGTTGCCTGATTTTGATAATAAAGAATATAAATATCTCATTAAATAGTTACAAATCAGGTAAAATAGTTTTTCAAATTTTGGCAATTATTATTCTGACTACTTTTATTATCAGAGAAAGAAACATCACAAGCGGTAAAAAATAACCCGGCAATAAAAGGATCATTCCGCCATCGCCGTTATAAGGTTTTCCATAACGTCCGCAGATGTAATTCAGGATACACCAAAAGAAAAAATAGGCAAGTGACGATAAAAACCAGTGCAGCACAAAATATCTGTAACTGTCTGTAAAAAAAGTAAGCACAAAACTAACAATCATAGAGACAACAAAGATATAAGCGCCATATTCCATCACTAAAGGTTCTGAGAATCTTGAAATTAAAAAGATCAAAGTCAGCAAAATACCTGCAAAAAGCATTTGATAATAAACATAGTAATCGCTTGTAAAAAACGAAAAATTAAAATTATTCATAGTCGTTCCAGTTTACGTTTGACCAAGGCGAATTTTTACTCGTTAACAGATACGTTACGTTGTTTTTAAATTCGCGAATAGCAAGTTCATTATATGTATTTCTTTTCCAGTATTGAGCGCCAATCATAAATGACAAAGCAAAACTTTCCCAGGAGTCAAACTTATTTTTGATGTATTTGGCATTATCTTCCAAGAGGTTCCATGCCTGTTCTTCCGTAATAATTTCATTGTAAAAAGCATGTCTAATCAGCCAGGAGCAACGCCCGTAGTGCCATCCGTAAGCACCTTTTTCATATTTGTAATCTCTTGTTATTTCTAGTGTATTTCTTACTTCTGTATTGCCGGTTGTTAATTGTGTGGCTTTATTTAATTCTGGCTCACTCAAAGAAAACCAGTTATTCTGCATAATAGCAAAAGTATGCTCATTGTATAAATAACTAATTGTATCATTAAAATCAGCAACATTATTTATTTGCCAATCTCTTAACAGGCTGGCTTTGCTTTTTTCTAATAATTCAGAAGTACTAAAAATATGGTAAGGCAAAAGAGTATCATGAAATTCACGGTTTAATTCTGTAAGCATAGCAGATGTCGCAATAAGCCATAATTGTCTTTTACTAAGATTTGTTGGGTTTTCATATTTTCTGTTGTAATTAATGGGACTCATTTTATACTTTAATTTTTAGCTATTGAATGTTTTAAGAAAATTTTCTGAATGCATTATTTGTTCAGGATACGTTCCCGGAAAAAGAGTTCCAAATTCTAAACAAAGCCTGAAATACCGCATTGACTCGTTTTCTTCACCTTTGAGATAATAGGTACTGCCAATAATATAAGCAACCCAAATATGATTTGGAGCTGGTTTTTTTACTATTTCCAAATAGGCTTTTCCAAATGGGACAATATAATTCTCAACTCCAAATTCCATACAGTCAGAAAAGTTATTTATAAGATATGTTTCTGCCCAGTTTAGATCAGGATTTTCTGCCTGCATAAAACAATAAGTGGCAGTGAGAGCCCATTTCATTCGGTTTTCATGATCATTATTTTCAAAATAAGCATACGAGAGATAAAATGCAGATTGGCTGGCAGAGAAATCATAAGGTTTTTTTTCAAGCACTTTAACAATTAAAGGTTCTGTCAACTCTATTAATCTTTCATATTGTTGCAAACCCTGCAGGCACAGCGTCAATAATTCAAGACATTTTTCCTGAAGCATCCAATTGTATTCTTTTGCATTTTCGAGTATACATTGAGCATATTCAATACCTTTTTCAAAATGACCAATCTGATAACACAAATAGCCCGCCCAGTACATAGACATCGAGCCGTTGTCGTCTGTCCAGAAATTATCCGGTTTTTTATATTCATCATACAATTCCAACATTTGATTTACATGTTGAAGATTGTAGTATTGCTGACCAAACTGCGAGAGATGTTTGGATAAACCTGTGGTATAATAAAAGAAGGTTATATTATTGTATTCTTTGCTGCTGCAAGTTTTCAATTGCCATTTTGCAGCTTCATGAGCATTTTTATATTGTCCTGCTGCATATGCTGCATCACAATAGATTTGGTTGGCGTGAAAATTATATTTATGACGCAGTAAATAGATACGGATGTAGGTTATTGCTTCTTCATTTTTCGCCAGAAAATAACTGGTTCTTGCCAGAAAATAATAAGTTTCAATATTGGCAGGATTTATTTCTTTTGATCGAAGAAAAAAATGATACGCATTTTCAGCATCATTTTCAGAATAATAAAACATTGCTAATTGATAATTAGCTTTTGCGTTATCTACATTTTCATTATAATAATTAAGTATAAAATCCTTTTCTTCTTTAATCTGTTCGATGGTTAAACCGTCTAAATAA
>SEBM01000071.1 GCA_004296145.1 Flavobacterium sp. | reverse complement strand
ATTTTAAAATAACCTTAAAAAATATAATTAAAATGTTATTTTGCACTCACAATGTTAGGTCAGATTTTACTTTAAAAAAAATGACCGCACAGAGTCCCAAATATGAAAATTTCTCAAAAAATATCACATTACCGTTTTTCCCGTTATTTCAAACTTTTGTTTGTGTGTTTTGATGTGTTATTGTTAAATGCGTCAATCAATCTTTCTGCTTATGCCAGATTCGGAAGCCTTGAAGAACTTTCGTCAAGAGAAGAAAAAACAGTTATTTTATTGATGAATTTAATCTGGATCGGATTACTCCTTTTTAGAAATTCATACCGAATGATTCGTATCGAACGTATCGAATCAATCTTAAGACGAACAATCAATAAAATTACGATTCATGCGGCTCTGGTGGCAATTTTTGTAGTTTTTCTTAAATATGCAGATATTTCGAGATTACGAATACTTTATTTCTATCTGTTTTTCTTTTTGATGATCATGATTTCCCGTTATGTTTTAATGAAAGCTCTAAAAGAGATCAGGGCAAAAGGTTATAATTTTAAAAAGATTATAATCGTCGGAGCAAATGATACCGGAGAAAAAATGCGAAAAATACTGGCAAAAGATTTGACGTACGGCTACCGTTTTTTAGGTTTTTTTGATGAAAAAGAAGTGATTGCTCCTGATTTTGAAGGCTTAATTTTGGGAGGATTTGATACAATTGAAGATTTTATCATAAAAGAAAAAATAGACGAAATGTATGTTGCGCTTCATATTGATAAAGTCGAAATAATCAACAAGCTGGTCAAGATTTGCGAGCAAAATATGGTAAGAATCAAGTTTATTCCTGATTTTCAACTCTACACAAAATCAAGTAAAGTCGAAGTTACTTTTTATGAAAATACGCCGGTATTAATGTTTCGTCCCGAACCATTAGAATTTGCTTCGAACCGACTTGTAAAAAAAGTTTTTGATATTCTTTTTTCAGCTGCAGTTATACTATTAATTTTTCCGTGGCTTTTGCCAATAGTAGCCCTGATTATTAAATTAGAATCGCCAGGGCCTGTTTTCTTTAGACAGGAACGTTCAGGGCGCGACAATCAGGCTTTTATGTGTTTTAAATTTAGGAGCATGTATGTCAATGATCTGGCGCACAAAAAACAGGCAGGAAAAGGAGATACCAGAATTACAAAATTTGGTGCCTTTATCCGTAAAACCAGTATTGATGAATTACCACAGTTTTTTAATGTTTTTTGGGGAGACATGTCGGTAGTTGGGCCAAGGCCGCATATGGTCAATCTTGCAAAAGAATACAGTGAGTTGATAAATAATTACTTAGTACGCCAATACGCAAAACCCGGAATAACGGGCTGGGCGCAAGTTAATGGTTATCGTGGCGAAACCAAAGAACTTGTCGATATGGAAAACCGTGTCGATTATGATATTTGGTATATCGAAAACTGGAGTTTGCTTCTCGATATAAAAATTATTATACGAACGATTATTAATATTTTTAAAGGAGAAGAAAACGCCTATTAGAATTTAAAAATGTCATTATTTTTAATCACTTCTTTAACTGCAGAAATGCATTTTACTTTTATCCTTTCGTCAAATGATTTAATGTGGCTGCGATGATGTACATCTGAACCAACAAAATTATACATTCCTTTTTTCAGAAGTTCTTCGGTAATCTTTGTTACTTCTTTTCCATAATAACCAACCGTTGCCAATAAATTCAATTGAAACAAGCAACCTGATTTTTTGAGTTTTTCGTATTCACTAAAATTTTTATGATAAAACAAATAACGTTCAGGATGTGCTAAAATAGGCGTATAACCTGCAACGCGTAAATCAAAAAGCGTTTTGTGAAGTTGCGCCGGCGGACTTATATAAGATATCTCAACCAGAACAAAATTATCTTTAATTGTAAGTAGTTTTTCCGTTTTAAAATGGTTTTCAAACCAATCATCCATAAAATATTCTGCAGCGGCATGAAACGGAATATTGATATTATTTTCTTCTAATATAATAGCAGTTTCTTTTTGTTTCTTCAGAATGCTTTCAGATGAATTATCCCAAAAATGGTTTTTTATATGAGGTGTTGTCACAAACTGCGAAATCCCAATTTCCTGAAATGACTTTGCCAGTTTTATAGTATCTGCAATGTTTCTTGCGCCGTCGTCAATTCCCGGTAAGAGATGCGAATGAATGTCGGTATAATGATCCGTCAATAGCTCTTTTAAACGTGGTTTTGATTTTAAAAATGATAACATGCGGCAAAAGTATATCAAATAGATTGCGTTTGAAAAAATATTTAAATAGAAATTTTAGATTTTGAAAATAATGTAACAATGTAACTGCTCATTTTATAATTATATTATATTTGGGATTATTAAAAAATCAATATTTTATGAAAATAAAGGAAAACTTATACAATCAAAGGATTATTTCGATAGACGCTTTACGCGGAATTACGATTTTTGTAATGATTTTTGTAAATGAGCTGGCAAGCGTAAAAAATGTACCGCAATGGATGAAACACATTCCGGCAGACGCAGACGCGATGACTTTTGTTGATTTGGTTTTTCCAGCTTTTCTATTTATTGTCGGAATGTCAGTTCCGTTTGCATTTAATGCAAGATTATTAAAAGGAGACAGCACCAGAATAATTTGGACACATACTTTAAAACGAGCTTTAGCCTTAATAATCATAGGTGTTTTTATGGTCAATGCCGAATATGGTTATGATGCATCAAAAATGCTGATTGCTCCTGCATTTTGGGGACTTTTGGCGTATGCAATGCCAATTCCGATTTGGAATAAATATCCTAAAGATTTTTCAGTATGGTTGAAGTATGTCCTGCAATATGGAGGGATATTAGTTTTAATTGCTCTTTATTTTTTATACGTTCAGGAAGAAACGGGCAAAACAGGAATGACGCCAAAATGGTGGGGAATTCTTGGTTTAATCGGCTGGGCTTATCTTATTTCGGTAATTTATTATTGGCTGGTTTCAGGCAGATTATGGGCAATGATTGCTTTTCTTGTAGTTTGTGTCGCTGCAAATTCTGCCAATTTAACCGAAGGTTTGGTCTTGCCGGAATGGTTTCGTTTTATTGCCGGACATTTAACACATGCGTCATTAGTGGCGGCCGGAATCATAATTTCATTATTATTTTTTGATCGAAAAATTGAAAATAAAATCAATTGGCCGGTTATTGTTTTTATAATATTATTTTTTGTCGTTGGTTTTTTCCTAAGGCCTTATTACGGAATCTCCAAAATAAAAGGAACTCCTTCGTGGACATTACTATCATCAGGAATTTGTACCGTTTTATTTTACTTTCTTTATTGGTTAATGGAAATTAAAAAACAAACCAAATGGAGTGATTTTTTTATGCCCGCTGCCGCAAATCCATTATTGATTTATATTTTGCCGGGTGTTATTTATTATTTCAATCTGGCTTTCAATCTTCATATTATCCCTGATTATTTCCGCGAAGGCGTACCGGGAATTGTTTGGTCATTGGTTTTCTCTACAATAATGTTATTCGTGATGAAAATCTTTAATAAGTATAAAATTCAGCTTCATCTTTAGATTTTTACTGCAAGGCACGCTAAGTTTTTTTTAGCAGACTTTTATAACTGCAAAGTTCGCAAAGCTAAATCAATATAAAGCTTTGCGAACTTTGCTTTTTTTTGCAGAATCTATATAAAACGATTTGCCTTTTCGGTTGCATTTACCCAAAAATTTCTAACTTTCCCAAAAATCACGAGGCCAGAATTTTTATGCAATTATCCGTTATTATTCTCAATTATAATGTCCGCTACTTTTTAGAACAATGCGTTTTAAGTGTTCAGGAAGCGCTTTCTGCCATTGACAGCGAAATTATTGTAATCGACAATAATTCATCGGACGATAGTTGTCTTATGATGAAAGAACGCTTTCCGGATGTAAAACTGATAGAAAACAAGAATAATTTCGGTTTTCCTAAAGGAAATAATATTGGTGTAGCGCAGGCAAAAGGAAAATATATTTGTATTCTAAATCCGGATACGGTAGTTGCCGAAGATACATTTACCAGGATTCTGGCTTTCGCCGAAAGGCAAACCAATTTAGGAATTGTTGGCTGTAAATTAATTGACGGAACGGGGAGTTTTTTGCCCGAAAGCAAACGTGGAGTTCCGACTCCCTGGGTTTCTTTTACAAAGATTTTTGGTTTGTATAAAGTTTTTCCAAAATGGAAACTTTTTAATCAATATTATGCGCAGCATATTTCAGAAAATGAAACAGGAAAAGTTGCTATTCTGGTTGGCGCTTTTATGTTTATGCAGCGTGATTTGTATGTTGATTTAGAAGGTTTTGATGAAAATTGTTTTATGTATGCCGATGATATTGATTTGTCATATAGAGCTTTGTTAAAACAAAAAGAAAACTATTATTTTCATGAGACGACGGTTCTTCATTATAAAGGAGAAAGTACTGTAAAAGACGAAAAATACATGAAACGTTTTCAGGAAGCAATGACGTTTTTTTACCAAAAGCATTTCAAAAAATCATTGTTTTTTTCTATTTTTATTAAAATCGGAATTCTGTTTTTTTCCTTTGTTAAAATGTTTCAGGGAAAATCCAAAACAAAACCTTCTCCGGAAAGTTATGTTTTGTATTCTTCGGATATGAAATTGCATGAGAAATTGTCTTCTGTTTTGGAAAATAAAGTACATATTTTGGATTTCAAAAAAGAAAAAATGGTAAATTCGTCCCTAATTTTTAAGGGTAAAACAGTCGAAGTTATTTTGGATAATCAGCATGTTTCATTTAGAAATTGTATCAAAATCATAGAATCTCTTAGAGATAAGAGTATTACTTTTAAAATTTTCCCCAAAAGTGCAGGTTTTATTATTGGAAGTGATTCAAGAAATGACAGGGGACAGATTATAAAATTGAGTAAAAAATTATATTAAGTGTAATTTATATTTAAAATATTCAGTAATTTCGCAATCGAAAAATCAAAATCACCCTTGAGGTTAACAATATGGCAAGATTTGAATTAAAGCTTCCTAAAATGGGAGAAAGTGTAGCTGAAGCAACTATTACAAACTGGTTGAAAGAGGTTGGAGACAAAATTGAAGCTGATGAAGCAGTACTTGAAATTGCAACGGACAAAGTTGACAGTGAAGTACCTAGTGAAGTATCAGGAGTTTTGATCGAAAGATTATTTGGCAAAGATGATTTAGTTCAGGTTGGACAAACTATTGCAATTATCGAAACAGAAGGTGGTACTGAAATATCTTCATCATTTTTGGTAGACAAAGTTGTTGAAGAAGAACCAGCTCCGGCCGAAGCGGCTGAAATCGAAAAAACAATTGAAGCAGTTCAGGAAACTGCAGCGGCGCCACAAGATTTTTCTGCAACAGACAAATTCTTTTCTCCACTTGTAAAAAACATTGCAAAAGAAGAAGGTGTTTCTGTTGTTGAACTTGAAAGTATTCAGGGTTCAGGAAAAGACGGACGTGTTACAAAAGAAGATATCTTAAAATATATTGACGATCGCAAATCGGGTGCAGTAGCTGCTCCAAAAGCTGTCGAAAAAACTCCTGTTCAGGAAACTCCTAAAGAGGTAGTAACTCCAAGCAAAGAAGTTACAGCTCCAAAAGTGGCAGAACCTGTTGCTCCAAAAACGCAACAAGCGGTTCCTGTTTCTGTAAACGGAGGTGATGAAATCATCGAAATGGACAGAATGCGTAAATTGATTTCGGGTTATATGGTGGCTTCAGTTCAAACTTCGGCGCACGTACAGTCTTTCATTGAAGTGGATGTGACGAATATTGTAAAATGGAGAGATAAAGTGAAAACAGCTTTTGAAAAGAGAGAAGGCGAGAAGCTGACTTTTACACCAATTATGATGGAAGCGGTTGCAAAAGCGCTAAAAGATTTCCCTGGAATGAATATTTCTGTTGATGGTGAATACATTATCAAAAAGAAAAATATAAATCTTGGAATGGCTGCGGCTCTTCCAAACGGAAATTTAATTGTTCCTGTTATCAAAAATGCAGATCAGTTAAATCTTGTCGGAATGGCAAAAGCAGTTAATGATCTTGGTAACCGTGCAAAAGCCGGAAAACTAAAACCGGACGATACTCAAGGCGGAACTTATACAGTGACAAATGTGGGTACTTTTGGAAGTGTTTTCGGAACGCCAATTATCAATCAGCCACAAGTTGGAATCTTAGCTCTTGGTGCAATTCGTAAAGTGCCGGCAGTTATAGAGACTCCGGAAGGTGATTTTATCGGAATCCGTCAAAAAATGTTCTTGTCACATTCTTACGACCACAGAGTGGTAGACGGTGCATTAGGAGGAAGTTTTGTAAAAAGAGTAGCAGAATATTTAGAAGCTTTTGATGTAGAAAGAGATTTCTAAAACGTTCTGTTTTGTAAATATTAAACCCTTTTAACATTTTAGATGTTAAAAGGGTTTTTCTTTTGTCTCGTTCTTTAATACATGCAGAAATCCTCAACTTTATTAAAAAAATGAGTAAAATTCAGCTTTAAAATTTATATTTGTAAACTTATAAAATTCAAAAATGGAACTCAAACTAAACAAACCAATTTGCTTTTTTGATCTGGAAACTACAGGTATCGACATCGGAAAAGACAGAATAGTAGAAATTTCAATATTTAAAGTTTTTCCAAACGGAAATAAAGAAAGTAAAACTTGGTTAGTGAATCCAACAATTCCAATTCCTCCTCAGACCACCGCCGTTCATGGTATTACAGACGAAAAAGTAGCAAATGAGCCTACTTTTAATGAACTGGCTCCGCAAATCCATAATATGATTAAGGATAGTGATTTGGGTGGGTTTAATTCAGATCGTTTTGATATTCCGCTTTTGGCAGAAGAATTACTTCGTGCAGGAGTTGATTTTGATATGAAAAATAAAGTTTCAGTAGATGTGCAGACTATTTTTCATAAAATGGAAGAACGTACTTTGAGTGCGGCACTAAAGTTCTATTGTGGTAAAAGTCTTGAAAATGCGCATTCTGCAGAAGCAGATACAATGGCTACTTACGAAATCCTGAAAGCGCAATTAGATCGTTATCCGGATTTAGAAAATGATATGAAATCATTATCAGAGTTTACGACACGTAAAAAAATAGCCGATTTTGCAGGAATGATCGCATTTGATAAAGACAATGAAGAAATCTTTACCTTCGGAAAACACAAAGGAGCAAAAGTTGAAAAAGTGTTAGAATCTGAGCCGGGTTATTTTAGCTGGATTCAAAACGCAGATTTTCCTTTGTATACAAAAAAGGTTTTAACAGCAATTAAATTAAGAAAATTAAACACGAAATAAGTTCACGGTCTCAGTCTCAGTATTCAGTTTTTTAACTGTGACTAATTTTTATGATTAGTGA
Organism: Flavobacterium sp.; assembly: GCA_004296145.1. GTDB lineage: Bacteria > Bacteroidota > Bacteroidia > Flavobacteriales > Flavobacteriaceae > Flavobacterium. Next base: position 4,087 of record SEBM01000071.1, on the reverse strand, counting down.
AACTGTGACTGAAAACTGCGACTGAAAACTAAAAATAATGAAAATCATCTGTGTCGGCAGGAATTATGCCAATCATATAGAAGAACTAAAGAACGAACGTCCTTCAGAACCGGTCGTTTTTATGAAGCCGGATTCTGCGGTTTTGTTAAAACAACATCCATTTGTGATTCCGGAATTTTCGGAAGATGTTCATCATGAAATTGAAATAATAGTTAAGATTAATAAAGTCGGAAAGTATATTGAACCTAAATTTGCTTCCAAATATTATGATGAAATAAGTGTCGGAATCGATTTTACAGCACGTGACCTTCAGAGTAAATTAAAAGAAAAAGGACTTCCGTGGGAAAAAGCAAAAGCATTTGACGGTTCAGCTGTCATTGGCGATTTTTTGCCAAAAACTGATTTTGTTTCTATGGAAAATCTTAATTTTGAATTACGAAAAAATGACGAAACAGTTCAGAAAGGTAATTCAGAAATGATGCTTTGGAAAATTGACGAATTAATTTCGCATGTTTCCCAGTTTTTCACATTAAAAATTGGAGATATCATTTTTACCGGAACCCCGGAAGGTGTTGCTGCGGTAAAACCAAACGACGTTTTGGAAGGATTTTTAGAAAATAAAAAAGTATTCAGAATACAAGTAAAATAATGGCTTTAAAGTACAACCTTTCGAAAGTATATGCGCTTTCAGATAATGATCCTGAATTTGTAAACGAAATTCTAAAACTATTCGTTACAGAAGTTCCGGAAGATTTAAAACAAATCAAAGAAGGAATTAAGAAAAAAGATCATAAATATGCCTATTCTTATGCACATAAAATAAAACCAACTTTAGATTTAATGGGCTTAAATGTAGCATTTGAAGAAATCTTGCAAGTTGAAGCCTGGACAAAAGCAGAAGGCAAGAAAAAAGAAATTATTGAAACTTTTAAAAGTATAAAAATACAGGTAAAAGAAGCAATCAAAGAAATTAAGAAAGACTTTGATATTTAATATGTGGGCGTGACCTTATTTTGAGCCTTTTTTAATTTGGCTCAAAATAAGGTCGGGTTATCCACTATATCTTTTGCTCCTGAAAATTTAGAATAAACGAGGTATTTTCTTTTGTCGCAAAAGGATGCCGTTCCTACCCCTCACGCAATCGCGGCGACAATAACCTACTTTCTAATAACAACTTGCATTCCCGCAGGTAAAAAATGAGATAATTATATGAAAGCGACTATTATTACTATAGGAGACGAAATTTTAATTGGTCAGATTGTAGATACCAATTCAGGATTTATTGCAAAATCATTAGATAGGATCGGAGTTGAAGTTACAGAAATGATTTCGATAAGTGATGATAAAAAACACATTTTAGACACTTTTGCGCAATTACAAAACAAAGTAGATCTTGTCGTTATAACGGGAGGTTTGGGGCCAACAAAAGATGATATTACAAAGAAAACCTTCTGCGAATATTTTAATGATGAACTGGTTGTAAATCCCGAAGTATTGGCACATGTTACTGAATTAATAGAAGGTTTTTATAAACGCCCGATTTCACAATTAAATAAAGATCAGGCATTAGTGCCTTCAACTTGTACCGTTTTGCATAATAAAGTAGGTACTGCGCCGGGCATGTGGATGAAGAAAGAAAATACAGTATTTATTTCGCTTCCCGGAGTTCCTTATGAAATGAAATATTTAGTCGAAGAAGAAATAATCCCGAAAATTGTTCGTGAATACAAGCGTCCTTATATTATTCATAAAACGATTTTAACGTACGGTCAGGGCGAAAGTTTAGTCGCTGAGCGTATAGAAGACTGGGAAAATAATCTGCCTGAATTTATAAAACTCGCTTATCTGCCAAATCCGGGAAGAGTTCGTTTGAGGCTTTCTGCCCGCGGCACAGATAAACAAATGCTGGAAGATGCACTTGAAGCCAATATAAAATCATTAGATGCGATAATTCATGATATAATAGTAGGTTACGAAGAAAATGAAACAATCGAATCTGTAGTGGGTAAACTTTTGGCAAAAGAAAACAAAACCATTTCGACTGCAGAAAGTTTTACGGGAGGAAAAATCGCATCGATTTTATCTGCCGTTCCCGGAGCTTCAAATTATTTTAAAGGAAGTATTGTTTCTTATGCAACAGAGGTGAAGGTTAATGTTCTTGGGGTTTCACAGGATTTGGTCGACCAATATTCTGTGGTAAGTGCAGAGGTTGCATCGGCTATGGCTTTGAACGTGAAAGAGATACTTAAAACAGACTATGCAATTGCCACAACTGGGAACGCCGGACCATCAAAAGGGGATTCGGATGCAGAAATTGGAACTGTTTTTATCGCTCTTGCCACACCAAACGGTGTAATTACAGAAGAGTTTAACTTTGGCCAACCACGTGAAAAAGTGATAGATAGAGCGACCATTAAGAGTTTGGAAATATTACAGAAAGAAATTTTAAAAATTGTGCAATAATTTTTTGCTACAATGGTTTATTTTTCTTTTCTTTGCACCCTGATTTTGAATAACGATAAAAGATAAGTATAATGTCAAGAGTTTGTGACCTTACAGGTAAAAGAGCGATGGTAGGAAATAACGTTTCTCACGCTATGAACAAAACTAAGAGAAAGTTTTCTGTAAACTTAGTTAAAAAGCGTTTTTATCTTCCAGAAGAAGATAGATGGATTACTCTTAGAGTAGCAGCATCTACGATAAAAACAATTAATAAAAATGGAATCACTGCTGTTTTGAAAAAAGCACAGTCAGAAGGATTTATCAAATAATCTTTTCCTAAATAAATATATAGCAAGATGGCAAAGAAAGGTAATAGAATCCAGGTAATTTTAGAATGTACTGAACACAAGACTTCTGGTGTTGCAGGAACTTCTAGATATATTACAACTAAGAACAAAAAAAATACTCCGGACAGATTAGAGATTAAAAAATTTAATCCAATCTTAAAAAGAGTAACTGTTCACAAAGAAATTAAGTAATAATTAGAGATTTTTGTAAATCTCAAATGGTTTGGCCATTCGAGTTTTATGAAAAGTTCAATAACATTTGAATCATGGCAAAGAAAACCGTAGCATCGTTACAAACATCTTCTAAGAGATTATCAAAAGCCATCAAAATGGTGAAATCTCCTAAAACTGGTGCATATACATTCGTAGAATCTATTATGGCTCCTGAAGAAGTTGATACTTTCTTGAAAAATCAAAAAATACTTTTTTCTCAAAGTTAAGCAAAGCCGTTGCCGGAAAATCTAAAGTCGATGATGATGTTTTAGATGATCTGGAAGAAATTTTGGTTGCTTCTGATGTTGGTGTAAATACAACATTGAAAATAATCACAAGAATAGAAAAGCGTGTTGCCGAAGACAAATATTTAGGAACAGAAGAATTAAATGTTATTCTACGTGAAGAAATTGCCAGTTTGTTATCTGAAACAAACAGAGGAGAAGCAACAGAATTTGAAATTCCAAAAGATAAAAAGCCATATGTTTTAATGGTAGTTGGAGTTAATGGTGTTGGTAAAACAACTACAATTGGTAAATTGGCTTATCAGTTTAAAAAAGCGGGTTATAATGTGGTTTTAGGTGCTGCAGATACTTTTCGTGCCGCTGCAATCGATCAGTTACAGGTATGGGCAGACAGGGTAGGTGTGCCAATTGTAAAACAAAATATGGGAAGTGATCCTGCATCTGTAGCTTTTGATACTTTACAATCTGCGGTTGCTCAAAATGCAGATGTTGTTATCATTGATACTGCCGGACGTCTTCATAATAAAATCAATTTGATGAACGAACTTACCAAAGTAAAACGTGTAATGCAGAAAGTAGTTGCCGATGCGCCTCACGATGTGCTTTTGGTTTTGGATGGTTCAACTGGTCAGAATGCTTTTGAACAGGCAAAACAATTTACTGCAGCCACAGAGGTGACTTCTCTTGCTGTAACAAAACTAGACGGAACTGCAAAAGGCGGTGTTGTAATTGGTATTTCAGATCAATTTCAGATTCCGGTAAAGTATATTGGAGTTGGTGAAGGAATTGAAGATTTACAGGTCTTTAATAAATATGAATTTGTAGATAGTTTCTTTAAAT
>SEBM01000070.1 GCA_004296145.1 Flavobacterium sp. | reverse complement strand
CAACATGACATGATATCCTATGTACAATATCTTTACTTCAAAAATTGATTTAGAAAATGAAGAAGACCCAGACCAGTTTTTGAGTTACTTCTTTAATATCATATTTTTGAGTGGCTGTAAAGCTTTTTAATTTTAAGAATTCAATTGCCGGATGATCTTTTTCGTAACCGCGAGGCATGCTTTTAAGGGAATTGCTTTCGTTTACGTCAAGACTTCCAAACTCTTTTTTAAAGTTTTTATCGTTTAAAATTTCTTCCAGATCATCATGAAAGAAAGCAATTTCTTTTCTGACTTTTTTTAATTCGTCAGAATCAGGCGAATAAAATCCTCCCGCAATAAAACTGCCACCTTTTTCAATATGCACATAATATCCGGAACGATTTGCTCCTTTTGCGCCAGCCGAAAGCCAGACTCCCAAATGTGCTTTATAAGGAGATTTATCTTTAGAAAAACGAATATCACGATTTATCCTGAAAGTACAGTCTTTTACTTGTAATAATTCAAGCGAAGGATCCAGCGGTTTCATGGCATCCAGAAAATCACTTACCAATTGATGATAATCTTTTTTGAAGATTTCGTATCGTTTTTTATTATCCTGAAACCAATCTCTGTTATTATTGGCTTTCAAATCGTCTAAAAATTGCAATGATTCTTTCGTTAGCATATCCTTAATATAGTATTGCAGTTAAGTTTGTTGTGGCTTTGTGTTGCTTTTGCCACGAATTACACGAATTTACACTAATTTTTAAATACTTATAATTTTATTTTTGGTAAAGTTTTAAGCTCTGTTAAGGCTTTGATAATTTGTGAAATTCGTGTAATTCGTGGCAAAAAAACTTTACAAATTAAATATCTTATAACTTTGGTGTGTTGATTTCACAATCGCTTCGGTACGTTCCGGATGTGTATCAGAAATAAAAAGCTGTCCAAAAGTTTCACTGTTTACCATTTCTATAATTTTGGCAACACGGCTTTCGTCAAGTTTGTCAAAAATATCATCAAAAAGCAAAATTGGTTTTACGCCGCTTTGTTTTTTCAGAAATTCAAATTGAGCCAGTTTCAAAGCAATCAAAAAAGATTTTTGCTGACCTTGCGAACCGAATTTTTTTATCGGATGCGAATCAATTTCAAAAGACAAATCATCTTTGTGAATCCCTGAACTTGTATAATGCAACGCGCGGTCTTTATTTATATTTTCCTGTAAAAGGCTTAATAAGTCTTTTTCGAACAAATGACTTTCATAAACCAATTGTACAGATTCTTCTGATCCGGTTATTGCCTGATGGTGTTTATTAAATATAGGTATAAATTGCTCCAGAAAATCTTTTCGTTTTTCAAAAATAGATTTCCCAAAACCATCCAGCTGTTCGTTATATATAGATAAGGTATCGTTGTCAAAAACATGGTTCAGCGCAAAATACTTTAAAAGGGCATTTCGCTGCATAATTATTTTTTGATATTGAATAAGCTGATGAAGATACGTACTGTCTAATTGCGAAATCACACTGTCCATAAATTTACGGCGTGTTTCGCTTCCTTCAACGATCAAATCGCGATCGGCAGGCGAAATAATAACAAGTGGAATAAATCCAATATGATCTGAAAATTTATCGTAAGCCTTTCCGTTTCTTTTCAGTACTTTTTTTTGTCCTTTTTTTAAACTGCAGACAATTTGTTCCGTCCTGTCGTTTTTCTCTATTTCAGCATCAATTACAAAAAACTCCTCTCCGTGTTTGATATTCTGTACTGCTAACGGATTAAAATAGCTTTTGCCGTACGCCAGATGATAAATTGCATCAAGGACATTCGTTTTTCCAATTCCGTTTTTCCCGACAAAACAATTGATCTTGTTGTCGAAATCAAAGCTGGCTTCGGAGAAATTTTTATAATTGAATAAAGAAATTTTGTTTAAATGCATTTTTAAGGGAACTGTAAGGATAAAATCTGCCATTTTTGAACAGCAAAAATTTGAGGGTGCAAATTATCGAAAATTATCGATATAAAAGGCTTTTCGGGCTTTTCAGAATGAATTATTTTGTCGCTGAAGCGAAAGGAGTTACGGCTCTTCAAATTATTTTTTTTAAAATAGTGATAAATTTGATTTTTTTAACGTCAATTTCAATAAAAATTTTATTTTTGCCGTTCACTAAATTAATTTTAAATGGCTACTTACAATAAAAGAGGATATAAAGCACCAAAAGAGAAGGAAGTTAAAGAAGTAAATGAAGAACAACAGGTAATCATTGACGAAAAAGACAGCACAACAGCTGGTGTTTTTTCAAAATTAGATGAAACTGCTTCTAGAACTGAGGATTGGGTTGCTAAAAATCAAAAGATCATTATTGGTTTAGTTGCTGGTATTGCTGTTGCTACAATCGGATATTTGGCTTACCAAAAATTTATTGAAAACCCTAAACAGGATGAAGCTGCTAATGAAATGTTTGTTGCACAACAAAATTTTCAAAAAGCAACTGATGGTGTAGCAAGTGATTCATTATACAAATTAGCTTTGAATGGTTCTGAGGGTAAATTCGGATTCATTAAAATTGCTGAAGAGTATTCAGGAACTGACGCTGGAAACTTAGCTAACTACTATGCTGGGATGGCTTATTTGAATACAGGTAAATTTGACGATGCAATTAAATATTTAGGTGAATTTAAATCTGAAGATTTAATTTTGAGTGCTTTGGCAAAAGGCGCAATCGGAGACGCTTACTCTCAAAAAAATCAACAAAAAGAAGCTTTAGACTATTATGTAAAAGCTGCTGAATCTAACAAAAACGATTTTACAACACCTCGTTTCTTATTAAAAGCCGGTAAAACTGCTTTAGCTTTAGGTCAGAAAGAAGATGCTTTGAAATATTTTACAGACATTAAAGAAAACTTTGATGCAACTCCGGAAGCAGCTTCTGTTGATGCATTCATTGGATTAGCACAATAAAAATTTTAGACTTTAGATTTAAGATTGTAGATTTGTAATAAGATCTAAATTCTAAAATCAAAAAATCTAAAATAATAAAGATGGCTACCGAAAATAAAAATTTATCTGAATACGATAAAAACACGATCCCAAATGCGAAAGACTTTCGATTTGGGATTGTTGTTTCTGAGTGGAATGACACTATAACTGAAGGACTTTATAATGGTGCTTTTGAAGCATTAATTGATTGTGATGTTCCTGCCCAGCAAATTATCCGTTGGAATGTTCCTGGAAGTTTTGAGTTGATCTACGGCGCAAAAAAAATGCTGCAAACACAAAATGTTGATGCAGTTATTGTAATTGGATGCGTAATTCAGGGACAAACGAAACATTTTGATTTTGTGTGCGAAGGCGTTACACAAGGAATAAAAGACTTAAATGTTCAGACAGATATTCCGGTTATTTTTTGTGTTCTGACAGATAATAACATGCAACAGTCAATTGACAGAAGTGGAGGAGTTCATGGAAACAAAGGGACTGAAGCTGCGATTGCTGCTATAAAAATGGCGTATATTCGTCAGCAAGCTTCGATTTCGCACCCATTTAATCAACCTTTATTGGCTTCAGGTGCAATTCAAATTGAAGAAACACCAATAAAAATTGAGAATGAATAAAACACAATCGTTTTAAAATATAAAACCTATGCTGTGTAAAAATAGTATAGGTTTTTTTGTTTTTTTTATGATTGTATATATTCCAAATCACAACCAAAATTCATTAAATTTGTACTCCTTGGTTTTTAAAACCAGTATAAATTAACAATAGCAATCTGAGATTTTGCAATAAGCTGAAATCGAAGAAACAACCTTAAAACCCAAATTTTTTAATGTCTAGTATTATTCAATTACTTCCTGATCACGTTGCTAATCAAATTGCCGCTGGAGAAGTGGTTCAAAGACCGGCTTCAGTTGTCAAAGAATTGTTGGAAAATGCTGTAGATGCAAAAGCAACTGACATAAAATTGATTATTAAAGATGCCGGAAAATCATTAGTTCAGGTAATCGATAATGGTTTAGGAATGAGCGTAACCGATGCACGTTTGTGTTTTGAACGTCATGCAACGTCAAAAATCCGTCAGGCCGAAGATTTGTTTTCACTGCATACAAAAGGTTTTCGCGGAGAAGCTCTGGCTTCTATTGCGGCAATTGCGCACATGGAAATGAAAACCAAACAAGATCAGGAAGAGCTTGGTACACATATTATTATTGAAGGAAGTAAATTTGTATCTCAGGAAGTAGCCGTTTTACCAAAAGGAACTTCTTTTGCGGTCAAAAATTTATTTTTTAATATTCCGGCCCGTCGTAACTTCCTTAAATCAGATACAGTCGAATTTCGTCATGTAATGGATGAATTTCAACGTGTTGCTTTGGCGCACCCAAATATCCATTTTACTTTTTATCATAACGGAAGTGAATTATACAATCTTCCTATCGCAGGATATCGTCAGAGAATTGTTGGAATCATGTCCGGCAAAACCAACGAAAAACTGGTTCCGGTAAATGAAGATACTGAAATTATAAACGTTCAGGGATTTGTTTGTAAACCTGAATTTGCTAAGAAAAACAGGGGAGAGCAATTCTTTTTCGTAAACGATCGTTTTATAAAAAGCGGTTATTTGCATCATGCCGTAATGGCTGCTTATGACGGATTATTGAAAGATGGCTGTCAGCCAAGTTATTTTCTATATCTGCAGGTTCCTCCCAATACAATTGATATCAATATTCATCCGACAAAAACAGAAATTAAGTTTGATGACGAACAGGCTTTATATGCTATTTTACGGGCTTCAATCAAACATAGTTTAGGGCAATTTAATGTGGCGCCTGTTTTAGATTTTGATCGTGATTCTAATTTAGACACACCTTATCATTATAAAGATTTAGAAGCAGAAACGCCGACAATTCAGGTTGATGGAACTTTTAATCCGTTTACAGACGATAAAACAAACCAGCATTATTCTAAAGCGGGTTCCGGAAGTAGCTCAGGTTCTGGCTCAGGCTCAGGTTCTTATTCAGGTTATTCTAAAAGAGTTGAGCCAACAGCAAGCTGGGAAAGTTTGTACGTTGGATTAGACTTAGAGAATCCTGAAAGTATTGAAAGTTCTCCTTTTACATTTGAAAACGAAGAAGTTACTTCGTCTTTGTTTAATGATGAAGATGTAGAACAAGCAATACAGAAAACGTATCAGATTCATAAAAAATACATCGTTTCTCCAATAAAATCAGGAATGGTAATTGTAGATCAGCAACGTGCGCACCAGCGTATTTTGTACGAGCAATTTTTGCTGAATATGACAGTAAATCAGGCTTCTAGCCAACAGTTATTATTTCCGTTGAATTTGTTTTATTCAACAGGAGAAATGGAATTAATTGAAGAATTAAAACCTTCTCTTGAAACGACCGGTTTTGTCTTTGAAGAAGCACAAACTGACCACGTAGTGATTTCAGGAATTCCGGTCAATATTACAGAAAGTGAAGTTTCGCTTGTTATCGAACAATTATTAAGTGATCTGCAAGACGGAATCCCAGCGAATAGTTATAGTCAAAATGATACGATTGCCAAATCAATGGCTAAAAGTTTAGCGGTTAAAACAGGGTCTTATTTAACCGAAAAAGAACAGGATAATCTTGTAAACGGATTGTTTGCCTGTAAAGATCCAAATATTTCACCTTTTCAAAAACCAACCTTCATCACGATGCGTGTTGAAGATATAGATAAAAAGTTTGCCTTATGATGAATAACATGACTCCCGTAGTAAAACAATTATTAATAATCAATATTATATTTTTTATTGGTTCGCAGCTGGTGCCAATTTCATATGATTATTTGGCTATGTTTTTTCCTGAGAATCCAAGTTTTGCAGTTTGGCAGCCAATAACACATATGTTTATGCATGGAGGAATTATGCATATAGCTTTTAATATGATTGCAATGGTTTCTTTTGGATCAGCCTTAGAACATTTTTGGGGAGGTAAGAGATTTTTGTTTTTTTATATCTCTTGTGGCTTAGGATCTGCATTATTGCATACAGCTGTAAATTACTACTCTTTTCAGGATACAATGAACGTTTTAATGGCAAATGGATATCAAAAAGCTGATATTCTGAAGCTTTTAAGTGAAGGAAGAATTGATACAAGATGGCAGGATTTAGTCTCAGTTTCCCAATTCAACGGATTTACAGACGCTTATCTGGGTACAGTTGTTGGAGCTTCGGGTGCTATTTATGGTTTGTTAACTGCTTTTGCTTTTATGTTTCCAAATGCAGAGTTGGCTTTAATGTTTATTCCTGTTCCAATCAAAGCAAAATATTTTGTTCCGGGAATTTTAGCAGTAGATTTATTTTTAGGTTTTAAAGGAAGTTCAATATTTGGCAGCGGCGGAACTGGAATTGCTCATTTTGCTCACATTGGAGGAGCACTTACCGGTTTTTTAATGATGTTATACTGGAGAAATAATAAATTTAATCACAAACGTTGGAATTAATTTTTAACTTTAGTATTGGAAAATAAAACCTAAAGAAGCTTTTATGAATATTCTTGATGATTTAAAATTACAATATAGATTAGGCGGTATCGCAATGCGTCTTATTTACTGGAACGTTGCCTGTTTTTTAATTTCATTAATACTTGACCAATTCGCAGTAGGGCAATATATTTTCCATAATGGCCTGGCTTTATCATCAGATCCTGAATTTTTTCTTTTTAAACCCTGGACGTTTTTAACGTATGCTTTTTTTCACGACGGATTTTTGCATTTGTTATTTAATATGCTGGTTTTAAATTTTGCCAGTTCCTTGTTTTTGACTTTTTTTACTCAAAAACAATATTTAGGATTATACATTCTTGGTGCCATTTTTTCAGGTGTTGTCTTCGTTCTGAGTTATTATTTTTTAAATTATGATGCGTCAATAGTTGGCGCTTCGGCAGCAATTATGGCTATTTTGGTAGGTACAACAACATATCAGCCATTAATGGATGTTAGATTAATGTTTTTCGGCAACGTAAAATTATGGCATATTACAGCAGTAATTTTACTTTTAGATTTATTGCAATTTCGCCTTGGCAATATGGGCGGGCATATTTCCCATCTTGCGGGTGCCGTTTTTGGTTTTATTTTTATTAAATTGCTTCAAAATGGGACTGATTTGAGTATCGTGGTTTCCAGAACAATTGATTTCTTTGCCAATCTGTTCAGAAAATCACCTACGACCCCCTTCAAAACAGTTCATAAGAATTATAAAAAACCTACAGAAAAAGCAACATCAAGAATTGTTACGAAAGACAAAACGCAGCAACAGATTGATGAAATTTTGGATAAAATCAGCCAATCCGGTTATGATTGTCTGACCAAAGAAGAAAAAGAATTTTTATTTAAAGCAGGAAAATAATCCTTGTAATAAAGAAAACATGCAAAACCTGTCTTGGTTTAATAAAATTATGTTCTTTTTGAATATAGTGCTGACTGTTGTTACTTTTAGTATCTATATTTTACCATTTTTAGCACCCAAAAGTTTTCCGCTTTTGTCGGTGCTTACGCTTTTTATGCCGGCATTTTTTGTCATGAATGGATTGTTCTTTATATATTGGGCAATTCAGTTCAAAAAACGCCTTATTTTGTCCGGTTTGGTTTTACTGACCGGAATTACCTTTATCAGTAAGTTTTATAAATTTTCTGCAAAAGAATATGTAAAAGATGAAAAGGATTTCTCGGTAATGAGTTATAACGTTCGTTTGTTTAATGTTTTTAAATGGCTGGACCGCGACGATATTCCGTCAAATATTAAAGCTTTTATAGATGAAAAAGATCCTGATATCTTATGTATTCAGGAATACTCAAATTCAGCACATATTGACTTAAAAGTCTATCCGCACCGTTATATTTTTATTGATGGAAATCAGATCAAAACCGGTCAGGCTATTTTTTCAAAATTTCCAATTTTGTATGAAGGAAATATCGTTTTTCCTAATTCCAGTAACAATGTGATTTATGCCGATATAAAACGCGGAAAAGACGTTATTCGTGTTTATAATATGCATCTTCAGTCTATTAAGATTTCTCCGGATGTTGATGAAATATCGCATGATATTGATAATGTAAATCAGCAAAAATCTCAGGCGATTTACAAAAGAATCAGTAAAGCGTTCAGGCAACAGCAGGAACAGGCAGAGAAGTTTAAAGAAAACATTAAACAATGCAAAAATCCGATCATTATTTGTGGAGATATGAATAACAGTCCGTTTTCATATGTGTACAGAAATATCAAAGGAAAACTAAAAGATGCTTTTGAAGAAGCCGGAGAAGGTTTTGGAGCTACTTATAAGTTCCGTTATTATCCTGCAAGAATTGATTATATTTTCTCAGACAGTAAAATGAAAGTCAAAAACTTTGAGAGTTTTCCTGATTTCGAAAACTCAGACCATTATCCAATTATGGCGAGGATTTCTATGGAATAATTTAGACTATCTTTTGATTTTTTAAATAATCCATTGCAAATTTACCTTCATTAAAAAGCAAATCCAAAACGCTTAAATTATTTATAAAACCGTGTTTGTCGTCAAATACCTGAGGATATTTTTCGAACGAATTGATGTCCTTTTTTCCATTTGCCAGATATCTGAAATCTGTAATGTTTTCAACTTCATGAAAGTATTCAGAAGTTCTGCCATATTCTAATTTCATTCTTAAACACTTCGTTACGATATCTAAAACTTCCAGATTCAGATCCATCAAAAAAGTATGTTTTTTTTCGAAAACAGGTACAATATCATCTTCAAAAAACTCAAAAAAAGGAGAGCTTCTGTAAGCAGCTTCCAAAGATTTAAAATGCTGTTTCTGCCAGTCAAATTCATTCTCAATCAAAACATCTCTTGTTTTCTGATGTGTTGTTTTTGAATGTTTAACAGGGATGTTTAGCAACTGAATTCCGTTCGGACTATAAATATAAGTACGATTTCTGTTGGTTTGTTTCTGAAAATTATCTTCCATTTCAAAAGTAATATTTTCAGATTGAGCCATAACTGCAAAGTGGCTTATTGACGGAAAATAGGTAGGAAGTAATAAGGAATTCATTGTGATTTGTGTTTAAAAGTTTCAGGTTTCATGTTTCAAGTTCTTTGTGAACTTGAAACATGAAACCTGAAACAAAAATAACTATTTTTTTATTATGCTTTATTCTCTTTTCTTTTTCTCCAGAAGTATTCTCCAACAAAATATAGTGCAAGAACAATTAGGAAATATTTAAAGTAAGATTGAGGTTGTCCTTCGCCATCTACAGTTGTGAAAACTCTGCTCCAACGAATTTTGTTGATACCTTTTCCGTTTGTATCCCAGCTAAGCCAGATAAAAACAGGTTTCCCCACAATATGATTTTCCGGAACATAACCCCAATAGCGACTGTCTTCAGAATTGTGTCGGTTATCTCCCATCATCCAGTAATAGTTCTGTTTGAAGGTATACGTTGTCGCCGGTTTTCCGTTGATTAAATATTTAGAACCATCAATTTGCAATGTATTACCTTCATAATTAGTGATGATTTCTTTGTAAAATGGCAATGAAACATTGTTTAAAGCAACTGTTTTTCCTGCTTCAGGAATATAAATAGGGCCCATATTATCCTGGCTCCATTTATTGATATGAGGAAAAATTGCGTTATCATCTCTTCTGTCAATTTCTCTTTTTACAGCAGTAATTCCTGGAGTGTTTTTTAAACGCTCAGCACTGGCTTCTGTCAAAGCTCTGAAATAAAGTGTGTCTCTTTTTTCGCTTTTGAATCCTGCACCATCTGTAATGTCAAGTTCTTTCATTAAAGATTCAAAATCGATAGGTGTTTTTCCGTCTAATGCTACCGAATAAGAATATTGTGGTTTAGCTCTTTCCGGTAAAACTAATTTTTTTCCATTAATGAAAACATAACCATCTACAACAGATAAACTATCACCAGGAATACCAACACATCTTTTTACATAGTTAGATTTCTTGTCGATTGGTTTGATAACGCCAGGTCTTCCTTTTGGTTCATAGAAATAATGAACTGTATCAACAGGCCAGTTGAAAACGACAATATCTGTTCGTTTTATTTTTTCGAAAGCAGGTAATCTGAAATACGGCAATTGTGGCCATTTTAGATAAGATTTTTGCTTTAAAAAAGGAATTGAATCGTGAACCATTGGCAAAGCCACAGTTGTCATAGGAACTCTTGGTCCGTAGTTTACTTTACTTACAAACAAAAAGTCACCAATTAGCAATGATTTTTCTAGTGAAGAAGTTGGAATTGTATAGGGTTGTACTACATAAGTGTGAACTAATGTTGCTACTATAATGGCAAAAAGTAATGAACTTACTGTATCTGCAGCCTTGTTTTCTGATAATAATTTTCTATTACCATGATACTCTAATTTTTGAGTATAGTTTATGTAGTAAATGTAAAAACCAAAAGTAAAAATTCCTAAAAAGGTATCAACGGTAGATCTTTTTCCAAAAGTTCTTAAAGTTTCTACCCAAACAACCGGAAACATAATCAGGTTAATAATCGGGATAAAAAGTAATATAGTCCACCATGTTGGGCGGCTAATAATTTTCATTAAAACAATTGAGTTATATACAGGAACCGCAGCTTCCCAGCTTTTTCGTCCGGCTGCCTGATATAATTTCCATGTTCCTAAGAAATGAATAATTTGTACAGCTAAGAAAAAAACGAACCAAAGATATAGTGTCATAAGTATTTTGTTTAAAGTTTCAAACCTGAAGTTTAGATTATTACTTCGATTTTATTCAGTTATTGTAAGTTTAGTACATCTTTCATGCTGAAAACTCCTTGTTTTCCGGCCAGCCATTCGGCAGCAATAACAGCCCCTAAAGCAAAACCTTCGCGATTGTGTGCCGTATGTTTGATTTCGATATTGTCAACAATAGAATCGTAAGTTACGGTATGAGTTCCCGGAACATCACCAATTCTTTTTGCTTCGATATGAATTTCATTTGCTTTTGCGTCTTCCAGAGTCCAATTTGCATAATTACTGTTTTCAATTACTCCTTTTGCCAGAGAAATTGCAGTTCCGCTTGGTGCGTCTAGTTTTTGCGTGTGATGTATTTCTTCCATTGTCACTTTGTAAGTGTTAAACGGAGCCATGATTTTAGCTAAATATTCATTTAAACCAAAGAAAATGTTTACACCTAAACTAAAGTTTGAGCTGGAAATAAAACCACCTTTTTTATCATTGCAAAGAGCAATCATTTCGTCATAATGTTCCAACCATCCGGTTGTTCCTGAAACTACAGGAACTCCAGCATTAAAACTGGTAGAAATGTTGTCTACAGCTGCAGTAGGAACACTGAAATCGATGGCAACATCAGCAGTTGAAAGGCCTTCGTATGTATTATTTTCGTCTTTCTTTAAAACAATTTCGTGACCTCTTTCCAAAGCAATTCGTTCGATTACTTTGCCCATTTTTCCGTATCCTAAAAGCGCAATTTTCATTATATGTATTTTTGATTTTTAAATAGAATAAAAT
>SEBM01000591.1 GCA_004296145.1 Flavobacterium sp. | reverse complement strand
CAATGATCTTTTACAAACAAGGCCTTCAAGACGACAAATTATTAGATTTATACAAGAAAATTTTAAAACCCAGATTGATAGAAGAAAAGATGCTGATCTTGATTCGTCAGGGGAAAGTTTCAAAATGGTTTTCAGGAATTGGCCAGGAAGCTGTTTCTGTTGGAGTTACAGCAGCGTTAGAAGATTTTGAATACATATTACCAATGCACCGTAATCTGGGTGTATTTACTACCAGAAACATTCCGTTGTATCGCCTTTTTTCGCAATGGCAGGGAAAATCCAGTGGTTTCACGAAGGGAAGAGATAGAAGTTTTCACTTTGGAACTCAGAAATATAATATTATAGGAATGATTTCTCATCTGGGTCCTCAATTGGGAATCGCAGATGGAATTGCATTAGCCGATAAACTTAAAAATAACAAAAAAGTAACCGCTGTTTTCACCGGTGAAGGCGCTACAAGTGAAGGAGATTTTCACGAAGCCTTAAACATTGCCGCTGTTTGGCAATTGCCTGTAATATTTGTTATAGAAAACAATGGTTACGGACTCTCTACTCCAACAAATGAACAATATCTTTGCGAAAATCTTGCCGACAAAGGAATTGGTTACGGTATTGAAAGTTATATAGTTGACGGAAATAACATTCTGGAAGTTTATAACAAAATAGTACAGTTAAAGAAGGAAATGAAAGAGAATCCGCATCCGGTTTTATTAGAATTTAAAACATTCAGGATGCGTGGTCATGAAGAGGCAAGTGGGACAAAATATGTTCCTGAAGATCTAATGAAACAATGGGAAACGAGAGATCCTGTAGATAATTACAGAAGATATTTATTGGAAGAAGGTATCCTTTCTGAAGATTATGATGCCACTTTACATGAGCAAATCAAAAAGGAAATTGATGAAAATCTACAGATTGCAAATGCAGAACCAGAAATAATTCCAACCTTAAGCGGAGAATTAGATGATGTTTACAAACCATATCAATATGAAGAAGTTAATCCATCTGAATCCTCAGAAAACATTCGTTTTATAGATGCCATAAGTAATGGCCTAAAACAATCTATGGAGCGCCATGAAAATTTGGTTATTATGGGTCAGGATATTGCAGAATATGGTGGTGCCTTTAAAATCACGGATGGTTTTGTAAATTTATTTGGAAAAGGACGTATACGTAATACGCCAATTTGCGAAAGTGCTGTAGTTTCTGCCGGAATGGGATTGTCTATTAACGGTTATAAAGCAATTGTAGAAATGCAATTTGCCGATTTTGTTTCGACTGGTTTTAACCCAATTGTAAATTTACTGGCAAAATCTCATTATCGCTGGGGCGAAAATGCCGATGTTGTTGTTCGTATGCCTTGCGGCGGCGGTACACAAGCAGGACCATTTCATTCGCAGACAAACGAAGCCTGGTTTACCAAAACTCCGGGATTAAAAGTAGTTTATCCAGCTTTTCCTTATGATGCAAAAGGGCTTTTAAATACTTCGATTAATGATCCGAATCCGGTTTTATTTTTCGAACATAAACAATTATATCGCAGCGTTTATCAGGATGTTCCTGCTGATTATTATACTATTCCGTTAGGAAAAGCAGCTTTATTAAAAGAAGGAAACGATGTTACTATTATTTCTTTTGGAGCACCCGTACATTGGGCATTAGACACATTAGCTAAAAATCCTGAAATCAGTGCTGATTTAATCGATTTAAGAACATTACAACCTTTAGATACTGAAGCTATTTTTGCATCTGTAAGAAAAACAGGAAAAGCAATTATTTATCAGGAAGACACGATGTTTGGCGGAATTGCCAGTGATATTTCTGCCTTAATTATGGAAGAATGTTTTGAATATCTGGATGCGCCTGTAAAAAGAGTCGCAAGTTTAGATTCTCCAATTCCGTTTACAAAAGCTTTGGAAGATCAGTTTTTAGCTAAAAACAGATTTGAGGAAGTTCTTTTGGAGTTGCTTAAATATTAAAAAATTAAAAAGGTCTGAAAATTAATTCAGACCTTTTTTTATACTATTTTGAGTTCTTTTGCTAATTCCAAATTTGTTGTAACAAGTAAATTATCACTCATTGCATAAACTTCATTTTGTTCTTGATCTTTAAATTCCGAAGTACTTAAAATTATAATTTTCTCATCTTCTAATTTTATAACAAAAGTCTGAGGATATATATAATGTTTGCTATTTGAGCCATCCATGTCTGATGTAACAACTTCTTCCCAGTAAATTTTAAAATCGATAATTTTTTTGCCAATTATATTTACCCATTTTTCTGTATTTGAGACATCCCATTTTTGCTCATAATTATTTGTTGTATTATCTAAATTAATTTCTTTTGATAATAAACCATAACTAAAAAAAGTGCTATCCCAAAAAACATAAATTGTTCTATTATTTATATTGCTTGTTTTAAAATAGATAGAATGATCTAAAGTATCAATATCCGGATATTTTGTAAAATAGTCGGGTTCTTCATCAGGAATTTCAGAATCTTCAAAATCAAATTTTAATCCCCCGTAAATCACACCTTGAATTATTTTTCCAACAAATATATTTCTACAT
>SEBM01000069.1 GCA_004296145.1 Flavobacterium sp. | reverse complement strand
CCTTTAATCTTTAAATTTGCATACAAAAAAATAAAAAATACCTTTTACCAAAAAAATATGAATATCTATAACGACTACATTCAAGAAATTGAAGAAAGAAAAAATCTGGGTCTTCACCCAAAGCCAATTGATGACGCTGCATTACTAAGCGAAATTATTGCACAAATTAAAGATGTAGATAACGCACATCGCAATGATTCTCTTAAATTCTTTATCTACAACACTTTACCTGGTACGACGAGTGCTGCTGGTGAGAAAGCTAAGTTTTTGAAAGAGATTATTTTAGGGGAGTCTGTAGTAAAAGAAATCACACCTTCTTTTGCTTTCGAATTATTGTCACATATGAAAGGCGGACCTTCTATCGAAGTATTACTTGATTTGGCATTAGGAAGCAATATTTCAATCGCTAAGGAGGCTGCAAACGTTCTTAAAACACAAGTTTATCTTTATGACGCAGATACTGACCGTCTAAAAGAGGC
This sequence comes from Flavobacterium sp., assembly GCA_004296145.1. Taxonomy (GTDB): domain Bacteria; phylum Bacteroidota; class Bacteroidia; order Flavobacteriales; family Flavobacteriaceae; genus Flavobacterium. Next base: position 11,043 of record SEBM01000069.1, on the reverse strand, counting down.
ATTTAAAAATGAAAATGCAATCGCAAGAGAAATTCTTGAAAGCTACGCTCAGGCAGAATTCTTCACAAAACTTCCAGAGGTAGCAGAAGAGATTAAAGTGGTTACTTATATTGCTGGTGAGGGTGATATCTCTACAGATTTACTTTCTCCGGGAAATCAGGCGCACTCGCGTTCAGATCGTGAACTTCACGGTTTATGCATGATTACACCTCAGGCACAAGAAGAGATTAAATCTCTTCAGGTTGAATATCCTGATGCAAGTGTAATGCTAATTGCAGAAAAAGGTACAATGGGAGTTGGTTCATCAAGAATGTCTGGTGTAAACAACGTGGCACTTTGGACTGGTAAACAAGCAAGTCCTTATGTTCCTTTTGTTAATATTGCGCCTATTGTTGCAGGAACAAATGGTATTTCTCCAATTTTCCTAACAACTGTTGATGTTACCGGTGGTATTGGAATTGACCTTAAAAACTGGGTTAAAAAATTAGACTCAGAAGGAAATGTACTGCGTAATGAAAATAATGAGCCAATTCTTGAAGAAGCATACTCTGTTGCTACAGGAACTGTACTTACTATAAATACAAAAACAAAAAAACTATACAATGGTGGTCAGGAGCTAATTGATATTTCGAGATCATTTACGCCACAGAAAATGGAATTCATTAAAGCTGGTGGATCATATGCTATTGTATTTGGTAAAAAACTACAAACTTTTGCTGCTAAGATTTTAGAAATCGAAGCTCCGCTTGTATTTGCTCCTTCAAAAGAAATTTATCATGAAGGACAAGGTCTTACGGCAGTAGAAAAAATCTTCAACAGAAATGCTGTTGGAATGACTCCAGGTAAAATCCTGCACGCTGGTTCTGATGCTCGTGTAGAAGTTAATATTGTTGGTTCACAAGACACAACTGGTCTTATGACAGCTCAGGAATTAGAATCGATGGCGGCTACAACAATTTCTCCAATTGTTGACGGAGCGTACCAATCTGGTTGTCATACTGCTTCTGTTTGGGATAAAAAAGCGCAGGCTAATATTCCTAAATTGATGAAATTTATGAACAACTTTGGTTTGATCACGGCTCGTGACCCTAAAGGTTCTTATCACTCAATGACAGACGTAATTCATAAAGTATTAAATGATATCACTATCGACGAATGGGCAATCATTATTGGTGGTGACTCTCATACAAGGATGTCAAAAGGTGTGGCTTTTGGTGCAGATTCAGGAACAGTTGCTTTGGCACTTGCTACTGGTGAAGCTTCTATGCCAATTCCGGAATCAGTAAAAGTAACTTTCAAAGGAGAGATGAAAGGGTATATGGATTTCCGTGATGTGGTTCATGCTACACAATCTCAAATGCTTCAGAAATTTGGTGGTGAAAATGTATTCCAAGGTAGAGTTATCGAAGTTCATATCGGAACTCTTACTGCTGATCAGGCCTTTACATTTACAGATTGGACTGCGGAAATGAAAGCAAAAGCTTCTATCTGTATTTCTGAGGATGATACTTTGATCGAATCTTTGGAAATTGCTAAAGGCAGAATCCAAATCATGATTGGCAAAGGAATGGATAATGAGAAACAAGTTCTTCAGGGATTAATCAATAAAGCTGATAAGAGAATCACAGAGATTAAATCTTTTGAAAAACCAGCTTTAACTCCAGATGCTAATGCTAAATATTATGCAGAAGTTGTTGTTGATCTTGATCAGATTTTTGAGCCAATGATTGCTGACCCTGATGTAAATAATGCTGACGTTTCTAAAAGATATACTCACGATACCATCAGACCTTTGTCTTTCTACGGGGGAACTAAAAAAGTAGATCTTGGATTTATTGGTTCATGTATGGTTCACAAAGGAGATATGAAAATTCTTGCTCAAATGCTTAAAAATATAGAAGAGCAGGAAGGTAAAGTTGTGTTTAAAGCTCCGCTTGTAGTAGCTCCGCCAACTTATAATATTGTGGATGAACTTAAAGCCGAAGGTGACTGGGAAGTTTTACAAAAATATTCTGGTTTCGAATTTAACGATGATGCTCCTAAAGGTGCTGCACGTACAGAATATGAAAACATGTTATACTTAGAGCGTCCGGGATGTAACCTTTGTATGGGGAATCAGGAAAAAGCGGCTAAAGGAGATACTGTTATGGCAACTTCAACCCGTCTTTTCCAGGGAAGAGTTGTAGAAGATACAGATGGTAAAAAAGGAGAGTCATTGCTTTCTTCTACGCCAGTTGTAGTGTTGTCTACTATTCTTGGAAGAACTCCAACAATGGGAGAATACACAGCTGCAGTAGAAGGTATAAGCTTGACTAAGTTTGCACCTTCTAGTAAACAATTAGTTATGTAATCGCATGATTGCTCAATAATAAATTCAAAGCCCGAGTAATAAACTCGGGCTTTTTCTTTAATAGCAACTCTATTTTTTGTATCTTGTGATGTTCAAAAAAGAATAATAAAAACAAATAAATATATGGCTTTTGATATCGAAATGATTAAAAAAGTGTACGAAAATATGCCTGGCCGTGTTGATAAAGCACGCGAGATTGTTGGTCGTCCACTTACATTAACGGAGAAAATTTTGTACAATCACCTTTGGGATGGAAATCCAACTAAGGCGTTTGGAAGAGGAGTTGATTATGTTGACTTTGCACCAGATCGTGTTGCTTGTCAGGATGCGACAGCACAAATGGCATTATTGCAATTTATGCACGCTGGTAAATCTAAAGTTGCAGTTCCAACTACAGTGCATTGTGATCACTTGATTCAGGCAAAAGTAGATGCTGTAACCGATTTGGCAAGAGCAAAAACACAAAGTAACGAAGTTTTCGATTTCTTATCGTCAGTTTCTAATAAATACGGAATTGGTTTCTGGAAACCAGGAGCCGGAATTATTCACCAAGTAGTACTAGAAAATTATGCATTCCCTGGAGGAATGATGATTGGTACCGATTCTCATACTGTAAATGCAGGTGGTTTAGGAATGGTCGCTATTGGTGTTGGTGGAGCAGATGCTGTAGACGTTATGTCAGGCATGGCTTGGGAATTAAAATTTCCAAAATTAATCGGAGTTAAACTGACTGGTAAATTATCAGGATGGACAGCTCCAAAAGATGTTATTCTTAAAGTTGCCGGTATTCTAACTGTAAAAGGTGGTACTGGTGCGATTGTAGAATATTTTGGAGAAGGTGCAACTTCGATGTCTTGTACTGGTAAAGGAACTATTTGTAACATGGGAGCTGAAATTGGAGCAACAACTTCAACTTTTGGTTACGATGATTCAATGAGCCGTTACCTGCGTTCAACAAATAGAGCTGATGTTGCAGATGCTGCAGATAAAGTAGCTTCTTATTTAACTGGTGATGCGGAAGTTTATGCTAACCCGGAACAATATTTTGATCAGGTTATTGAAATTGACTTGTCTACATTAGAGCCACACTTAAACGGACCTTTTACTCCGGATTTGGCTACTCCTATTTCTAAAATGAAAGAAGAGGCTGTAAAAAACAATTGGCCGTTACAAATTCAGGTTGGTTTAATTGGTTCATGTACAAACTCTTCTTACGAAGATATTTCGCGTGCCGCTTCATTGGCAAGACAGGTTGCTGATAAAAATTTAAAAACTAAATCACAGTTTACAATCACTCCGGGTTCTGAGGTAGTTCGTTCTACAATTGAAAGAGACGGATTTATTGAAACTTTTCATAAAATTGGAGCAACTGTTTTTGCTAATGCCTGCGGACCATGTATTGGTATGTGGGACAGAGAAGGAGCAGAGAAAGAAGAAAGAAATACAATCGTTCATTCTTTCAACCGTAACTTCTCAAAACGTGCAGATGGTAATCCGAATACTTTAGCTTTCGTTGGTTCTCCGGAATTGGTAACCGCTTTGGCTATTGCAGGAGATTTAGGATTTAATCCTTTAACGGATAAATTAATCAACGAAGAAGGTGAAGAAGTAATGCTTGATGCGCCAACGGGAGATGAATTGCCTTCTAAAGGTTTCTACGCAGAAGACCCTGGTTTCCAAGCTCCGGCTGCAGATGGATCTGGAGTTCAGGTAGTGGTAAATCCGGCTTCAGAGCGTTTGCAATTATTAGCACCGTTTGATGCATGGGATGGTAAAAACATTACGGGTGCTAAATTATTAATCAAAGCATTCGGAAAATGTACAACTGACCATATTTCTATGGCGGGACCTTGGTTACGTTTCCGTGGACACTTAGATAATATTTCTAACAATATGTTGATTGGAGCAGTAAATGCATTCAATCAAAAAACAAATTCAGTTAAAAATCAATTAACTGGCGAATATGATGCAGTACCAGCTGTTGCAAGAGCTTACAAAGCTGCCGGAGTTCCGTCTATAGTTGTTGGAGATCATAATTATGGAGAAGGTTCTTCTCGTGAGCATGCTGCTATGGAGCCTCGTTTCTTAGGAGTTAAAGCAGTATTGGTAAAATCTTTTGCCCGTATCCACGAAACAAACCTTAAAAAACAAGGGCTTTTAGGGTTGACTTTTGCTAACGAAGCAGATTATGATAAAATCCAGGAGAATGATACAATTAATTTTACTGATTTAACGGAGTTTGCTCCCGGAAAGCCATTAACACTAGAGTTTGTACACGCTGATGGTACCAGAGACATTGTCTTAGCAAATCATACTTACAATGCAGGACAAATTGGTTGGTTTGTTGCAGGTTCAGCATTAAACTTAATTGCGGCTGGAAAAGCTTAATTTTAAGATTCGATTATATGATAACAAAAACGCTCTGTGAAAACAGAGCGTTTTTGTTTTTTTTGATAGTACCCAATTTGATTAGTTTGTTTTAGCTACAACATTCTGTGATAAAACTCTAATTCGGTAAGGTCTTGTAGTATCAAATTCATCAAGAGAGATGCTGTATACTTTTGATGAAGGAGATGTGTAGTAATTGGTAAAATCATATCCTCCAATGATGTATAATTTTTCATTACTAAAATGCATTGCAGCAGATTTTAGTTCAAGATTAATAGAGTATTCTTTAATTAGTTTTGATTTTATATTGTATATGAACAGTTTTCCATCTTCAAACATATAAATAGTGTCGTCGTTGTATGTAACTGCGGGGTTTTCGAGACGGCAAAGTAATGCTGCTTCTTGTTTCCAGTTTTCATTTGTTAAATCAAAACTCTGAATCTCAGAAAAACCTCTGCTGTCGGTATTGCCAATTGTGAAAATTTTATCGCCAATCAAAACGCCTTTCACTTCTTGAGCTACTGGCATTTTTGCTAATTCATACCATAAGCCAGAAGTTAAATTGTAAAAATGTACCTTGTCAGTAAAAGTTTTCATACCGCTTTCAGTCGATCTTATTGAGCCACCCATAACAATGATGTTGTCCTTATAAGTGAAAGAAGCAAAGTTTATGGCCTTATGCGGGTTGGTTTTGTCAATTGCAAGCGTATTTGTATTAAGGTCAAAAACTTCAATTTCATTATCCAAATATTCGCGTTTTTTATTGATTGGTGTTCTTTTGCCACCCACAACATAAAGGGTATTATTATAGAAATTTACATTATGATAAGCTCTTTTTTTAAAGGTTTGATTCGGTTTCTCCCACAAATCTGTTTTCGTATCATAAATAAATAGATTGCCCTTGTAAAAGATATTTTCTCCATTGCTTCCTACTTCTTGCAGATATTTATTTGCATAACCAGGATCACTAAATCTGGTAGGGTCAGCACCTATGTTTTTTGATTTAATGTTAGTTAAGACGTTCCATTGGTCGCTTCCATCACCTCCAACAACATAAATTTTGCCATTTGCTGCTACGGAACCGAAAGAATAAATGCCGTACTCTAGAGAAGACAGTTTTGTGAAATCAAGTTTAGATTTTAATTTTGACCATCTATTATCGGTGATATTTACATTTTTTAAAGTTTCAATATCTTCTTCCAACGAAATAATATAGTTTGATTTTTTTAAATCTATAATTGCGATTTTTGTTGTGATATATCCGATGTGAGAAATTTGAAGAGTATCATTAGGTTTTGTTTTATTATTCAATAAAAACTCTCCTTTCTCATTGGTTAAAGTTCCAATTTGAGTGCGTAATGCATAGATGTTAACATCCTCTATCGGTAAATTAGTAGTTAGGGATTTAACAATTCCGTTTATAGTTTGCGCATTTGAAAAAAAAGGAATTAAAACAATAATATAGAGTAGTTTTTTCACAATAAGTAGGTTTTATTTGCTTAGAATTCTATTTCAAAATATATAGTTTGATGTTTTGTTGATTCTTCTATAAACTATCTAAAATTTAAATATTAATTGACTTTAGCTACAATATTTTCTGATAAAACTCTAATGCGGTTTGGTGCGGTATTGTCAAATTCGTCAATAGAAATACTGTACACTTTTGATGAAGGAATCTTCATGAATGAGCCGAATGAATAGCCTCCTATGATGTACAATTTGTTATTTAAAAAATGCATAGTAGCAGCTCTTAATTGAAGATCAACAAAGTATTCTTTAATTTGCTTTGATTTTGTGTTGTAAATTGACAGTTTTCCATCTTCAAAAAGGTAAATATCATTAGAATTGTAGGCAATTGCTGGATTTTCTAGGTGAGAAATTAAAGTCGCTTCGTTTTTCCAAGTTTCATTTGTTAAATCAAAACTCTGAATCTCAGATAAGCTTTTGTTATCATTATTTCCAATGGTAAAAATTTTATCGCCAATCAAAACTCCTTTTACTTCTTTGGCAGCTGGCATTTTTTCTAACTCATACCATAATCCTGAAGTGATATTGTACATATGTACTTTGTCGGTAAATGTTTTTTGTCCTCTTTCAGTGCTTTTTATAGAACCGCCCATAACGATAATGTTGTCTTTATAGACAAAAGAAGCAAAGTCTGCAGCTGTATGAGGATTGGTTTTGTCAATTGTAATTGTATTTTTATTAAGGTCAAATACTTCAATTTCGTTTTCTAAATATTCAAATTTTTGATTTGTGGACACTCTTTTTCCCCCTAAAACATACAACGTGTTGTTGTAATAATTTACATTGTGATAAGCTCTCCTTTTGAATTTTACATTTGATTTTTCCCATGTATCTGTTTTTGGGTCATAAATAAGCAAGTCTTCGCTATAAAATCTTTTGGCTACTTGCATTTGAAGTAATTGTAAATATTTCTTTTGGAAGTTAGGATCGTTGTCAGAACTTATGCTTCTTTCCTTTAAAATGTTTAGTGCATTTTCTTCGTCACTGCTGTTGCCGCCAGCGATATAAATTTTGTTATTTATTACTGCCGAGCCAAAAGAATAAAGAACTTTATTTAAAGATTCAAGCTTAGCAAAATCAAGTTTGGATTTTAGTTTTACCTGACGATTTGTTATCTCAACATTATTAAGAGTTTCGATATCTTCTTTAAGTGAAATTAAAAAGTTTGATGTTTTAAAATCAGTAATTGCAATTTTTGTTGTAATGTAGCCAATATGTGATACCTGTAGCGTATCGTTTGCTTGCAATTTGTTTAATGAAAACTCTCCGCTATTATTGGTTATAGTTCCCGTTTGAGTTCTTAATGCATATATGTTTGCATCTTCGATTGGTAAATTAGTTGTTTGAGATTTAACGATTCCATTTATTGTTTGTGCATTCGTAATAAACGGTAATAAGATGATAGCGTAGAGTAGTTTTTTCAAAATTTGTTTTGGTTTTAGTGGTTAAAAAATTCTATTCATTACGAATTGAAATTCACAATATTGGCACAAAATTTATGCCGTAAATTCTTAGCTTGTAAAAAATAGTTGTTAAAAAACGTGTTTTTATTACTTAAAAAAATTAAATTCGCCACGCCCCCAAAATCGAATAGTTATTTAGAGATAAACTTTATTGTTTTTCTCTTCAATAAAGTTAAGAAGTATGGTTAATAAGTTAATAGTATTATTGTTTTTTTTAAGCTTTGGAGCTTTTGCTCAGGAAAATTTCATTAAGCATAAAATTTCGCAAGGAGACAACCTAACTGTTATTGCAAAAAAATATGGTGTAAAAGCAAAAGATATTGCAGATGCTAATCCAAATGCACCAAAAATCCTAAAGTTAAATTCCGTTCTCCTTATTCCCAATAAAAATAAAAAAGCTGCTGACGAAAAAGCAAATTCAGTAGCTGTAAACACAACTCCAGCTGGTTCTCATGAAGTTTTGCAAAAAGAAACCCTGTGGGGAATCTCAAAAAAATATAATGTTTCTGTTGATGATCTTAAGAATGCCAATCCAACGCTTGAAACAGAAGGATTAAAAATTGGTCAGCAAATAATTATTCCTTCAAATAATACAGTTGCAAGTTCTGAAAATACTTCTAAAAATCCTGAAACTGAAAATCCTGAAATAATTGCTTCTACCGATGTTGAAATTGCTGTGGAAGTCCAGCCGAAAGAGACAAAATACGCAATTGCAAAAAGATACGGAATAACGGTAAAAGAATTAGAACGCCAAAATCCGCAAATAAAAGCAAAACTTCCGGTTGGATATGTCTTGAAAATAAAGACAACCAAAGAAAAAGCAGATGCAGTAAATGCAGTAAGTACTCCTCAGCCTTTATTAAATGAAACTTTTGGTTCTGAATCTCAAATAGCAGATAATACAGTAGTTAAAAAAGATTCAACATTTGTTTACAACGGTAATTATTCCGATTTGATCGATCAGATTATTACAAGTGCCACAGGAAATATAGGAACACGTTACCGTTCCGGAGGTACTACAAAAGCTGGTTTTGACTGCTCTGGATTAATGTTCTGTACTTTTGGAAATTTTGATATAAAGCTCCCAAGAAGTTCAATAGAACAATCCCGCATAGGAACAAAAGTAGCTTCAACTGAAGCTCAAAAAGGCGACCTGATTTTCTTCAAAACTAATGGAAGACGCCATATAAATCACGTAGGAATGGTAGTTGAAGCTGCCGATGGAGAAATTAAATTTGTACACTCTTCAACTCATGGAGGTGTTATGATTTCTTCAACAAAAGAACCTTACTATCAAAGATCTTTTTCGCAGGTAAATCGTGTCTTGCAATAATATTTCAATCAATAATTTTATGAAGTAAAGTGAATGGCTTTCTTGAAGTCTTCAATTGGCAAAGGTTTGTTTAAAAAACCTGCGACACAATTTGTTTCTTTTATTCGGCTAATTTCATCGCCATCTAAAGTAGAGGAGAGTACAAAAATCTGATTTGCTTTTTTAAAGTCTTCGTTTAATTTCTCATATGCATTGAGAAATTCAAAGCCATTCATAATCGGCATTTGAATGTCAAGCAGAATAATCAGAGACTGATTGATGTCCTGATGGCTGTTTAGCCACTGAATCCCTTCCATTCCATTATTAGTAATGTTTATCTCAGTCACATGCAGCACTTTTGTCAATAATTGTTTAGTGACAAGCTGATCGATAAGATTATCTTCTATTAACAAAAATGCAGTTTTAGATTCCATAGCTACGGGATTGTTACAATAAATTTACTTCCAATATTATTTTCAGAAGAGACATGAATATTTCCTTTAATGTTTTCTACTGCTTCTTTTACAATATAAAGGCCTAATCCGGAACCTTTATTTTTGTTAGTTCCAAAATACATTTCAAAAATATGTTCTTTAAATTCATCTTTAATCCCAATTCCATTATCTGAAATCTCAATTTTATTAAAACCATCTGCGATATAAGTTTTAATTGAGATAAACATCTCCTTTTTACTGCAATCAGCATATTTAATCGCATTTGAAAGTAAGTTGAAAATGATGATTTTTAATCGGAGACCATCACTTTGAATCTTATCGATCAATAGTTCTTTTTTGATTTCAATTCGGTTGGCATTTTCAATATGCATTAATTGCGATATAGCTTCATCAAATAATTCCAGAAGGCTTACAGGTTCTATAATAATCTGTTTTCGTTTGTTTTTAGAATAATCAATAATATCGCTCAAAAACTGATCTTGTTTTGCAAGACTTTGATGCATTAAGGTAAGATAATCCCTGATCTGAGAAACATCGTCTTCTAATTGTGTAATTTCGATAAGACCTTTTAAAGATGTTATTGGAGATCTCAAATCATGTGATGCGCTGTAGACAAAGCGATCCAGTTCGTGATTGACCAAAATTAGATTTTCATTTTTAACCTCAATTTCTTTTTTAGAAACAATTAGCCTTTTGACCATTATAGAATAATAGAGGCAAACGCTGCATACGATAATTAAAATAAAAAAGATATTTGTAATCATAAGTAAGTCTTTTATTTTTCGGGTTCCTTCTCCGAGAGTATTAGAAAAATTACGTTCGTTAATAGTTAGCTTATCGCTAATAACACTAATCTTCTGAAGAAATATTTGTTGATCTTCGGGTGTTAATATGTTGTGTTTGATTTTAGCATCAATTTGTTGTCCAATAATAAATAACTTAAAAATTAACCGATCTCCCTGTTCCCATTCGTGTATGGCTTTTGCTAAAAAAGAAACCTGCCGAAAATTTACAAACAACCAAACAAGATCGTCCAAATCTTCCCGATGATTGCGCCCAACAAGCAATGCTTTTCTGGCAATTGCATTGTCGCCTACTTTTAAAAGGGTTACTCTGGCAGTGCCGTCGCCTTGCGGAACCCGTAATTCTTCTTCATATAATTTCCATTGATTTTGATCTTTTGTATAGAGATAGGTGAGAAGATGTCGTGAAGCATCTTTTTGACCTTTTGAGTAATGTGATTCACCATTAACGTAGGCTCTGTTGGCAGATAAGATTTTGATCGTAAAAAAATTAATACAAATTAACAGAGCACAGGAAATAAATACAATTAACAATAAAATGAAAACATTTGGAAAACGTAAATTCTTTAAAATTTGGCCCTTAGACATAATTTTTTGATTTGTAGGTTATTAATTCAGTTTCCTTATTTTAATGAGCATTTGGTTAATCAGTTTTTCATCAACAGCTTTTGGGGAAGCTTTTTTTGGGTGAAAAAGTAAACAGTTGTTAATAAAAATTAACTTAGTGTCTTCATGACACTCATCT
>SEBM01000590.1 GCA_004296145.1 Flavobacterium sp. | reverse complement strand
AGTTTAGATTATTCAGAAGAAGAGTTTTTGCAACTCATTGCCCATACAACCGAAATTATCATTGAGCAATATCAGCACAGTGATAAACAAAAAGGGTTTCATAACCTGCCTCAAAAAAGTATAGAGGAGTGGTTTAATGAACCTTTGCCACTTTCGGGTATTGATAGTTTGCAACTACTTAGAGAAGTAAAAGAAAAAATTGTTGATGTTGCAACAGGTAACTTAGGGGAAAATATGTATGCCTATGTGATGGCAGGTGGAAATCAAATGTCCACTATTGCTGATTTTATAGCCTCCACTATTAATCAAAATGTTACCAAATGGCATCTAGCCCCATCGATGACGGAAATAGAGAAAAGAGTAATTGCTTGGACTTCCGAAATGATAAATTATATCCCAAATGCAGGTGGTGCAATGGTAAGTGGAGGTTCGGCAGCTAATCTTGCAGGATTAACAGTGGCAAGGAATACCTTTTTTAGAGAATTAAACCTTAATAAAACAGGCTTATTTGCACAAAAACCGTTTCGGGTTTATTGTTCCAGTGAAACCCATAATAGTATCGACAAAAGCGTTGCTCTATTGGGTATTGGAACTGACAATTTGAAGAGAATAGCTACCAATGAAGATTTTACAATCGATTTAACCGCACTTGAAACTGAAATAAACGAGGATATACAAAATGGATTTATCCCATTTTGCATTGTTGGTAATGCGGGGACAGTCAATACAGGTGCAATTGATGACTTGACGGAATTAGCCCTAATAGCAAAAAAATATAAAATGTGGTTTCATATTGATGGTGCTTACGGTGGACTTGCCTCTTCATTATCACAATTAAAATCAAAATATGCAGGGTTGGAAAATGCGGATTCGGTAGCACTCGATTTTCATAAGTGGCTGTATCAACCCTTTGAAATTGGTTGTATTTTGGTAAAAAATTGGAGTTTTTTACGAGAAACCTATTTTAAGCAAGCCGATTATTTGGATACTGCATTTGAGGAGAAATCAGACCGTTTAGAGTTTAATGAACATTACTTTCAATTATCCAGAAATGCAAAAGCACTTAAAGTATGGATGTCTGTAAAAGCATACGGCTTTACAAAAATCCAAGCTATGATTCAAAAAGACATTGATTTGACCTATTATTTAGCAGATTTGATACGCACTTCAACGGATTTTGAGTTAAAATCAATTTCTGATTTGGCTATTGCTTGTTTTAGGTACAAAGGAAACTTGAAAAATGAATTAGAAATTATTGAATTCAATCAACAACTCATTTCGGCATTAGAAGCTGATGGTAGGGTGTTTATTACAGGGACGAAATTAAAAGGAGAATTTGTACTACGTGCTTGTTTAATCAATCATAGAAAACAAAAGTCGTCAGTACATTATCTGTTAGACACTATCAGAGATGTTGCTTCAAAACTAATAGGCTAAAATATAGTTTGAAAAAAGACACAAAACAGACAGCTTTGAATAAACAACGAACCGCCAACATCGTATTGACAATATTGGGCCTGACAGTTGTAAACTCAACATTTGTAACTCTATTAAGCATTTGTACAAATGTTGGGCAGACGTTTTTCAAATACCCCACCATCGCCAAGCTGCAAACCGTTGTACTACATTTTATCCAAAAAAGACGTTTCTATGAAAAAAGCACTAACATTTTTATTTGTGATTATAAGTTATTTCTCTTACTCACAAAAATTCTACAAACAAATCGGTGAAAAAGATATTAACCAAGAAAGACTGAAAGTTTCAAAAAGTTTTGCTCAGGAATATTTGCAGAAATGCGAAAATAAGGACTATTCTAAATTTCAAAACTACATTATTGATTCAAGGTCTACAAAAAAATTGAACGACAGTATAAAAGAAAACTGTGAAAAAATGTATATAGACTATGGTAAAACCGAAATTTTGAATTTAAACTCTTCATATTATCATAAGTATGCAAAAAATTACGATCCACTTGAACTTTTTATTTTTGACTTCAAAACCGAAAAGAATCCTGAAATAAAATATGCAAGTGTATGGATTTATAAAGACAAAAATGTAATTGCAGGTTTGTGGTTTTCAAAAGAGAAACCTCTAAAAAGAAACAAAATAAAGGACAAGAAGCAATGAAAAAAGTTGAGAATGAACTCAGAAAAAATGACATACAATAAAGGTTTTTGCGTCAGGTGAAATAATGTGCAAAACTCAACAGTAGTTTTCAATTGAACTTTGGCAAAAATATTAGACTGTATGTTTCGATTTGGCTTCGTCTAAATAGCGTTTCCAGACCGAAAGCGAGCCTTGAAAAGTAATAGTAGCAATTTTAAAGAACCAACCGTAAAATGACAGATCATCAAAATTTCACTTTTATAAAGACTGACAAAAAATTAATCAAATTAAATTTTGACGATATTTTATTCATAAAAGGATTGGGAAATTATGTTGAAATATTTATAAGAAATAACAAAAAGTATATCTACTACAAAACTCTAAAAGATCTTATTGACAAATTGCCTGACGAATTTATGAGAGTTCATAATTCAAACATCGTGAATTTGAAAAATGTGGAATATATAGAAG
>SEBM01000068.1 GCA_004296145.1 Flavobacterium sp. | reverse complement strand
AGATACGTTTTATTCCCGGACATGGTTATTATTTTTTCAACTTTTAGTCATAAATCCACGAAAAAAAGACTTTTTACAAATATTATTGTTCTGCAACGTTAATTGTAAAACGGGCTAAAATAGTTATAGAATAAATCGCGCAAAACTATACCAACGATATATCGTTGTTACCAAAATAATACATTTTTGACCAAAATATCTTATAGAATCAATACCTTCGTATCTGCAATTAAACTGTTGGAGATGTTTAGAAATCGATTCAAAATATACTTTCTTTTCTTTTTATTGCTGGAGGCAGTTAAATTGCATGCATCTGAACCTTTTGTAAATCTGCAACAAGCGGTTGTGGCAGAAAAAAACCTTCTGTACCAAAAAGAAAATCCGGAAAAAGCAAAAACTTTTTTAAATTTAAGTTCCTGGTATTATTATAATAAAACGCCAAAAACAGCCGACCAAAAAGCACTTTATTTTGCTTATAAAGCGCTTTCGCTGAGTAAAAAAATACAGTATGATGAAGGTATTGCTGAAAGTTATTTTAAACTTTCGGTCATTTTACAAAAAGCAACCGATTATAAAAAAGCAAAAATTTGCGCCGGACAAGCTGTAAAAAGATACACCGCATTAAACCTGCAAAATGAGCTTGGCGAAGCCTGGGTTATGTATTGGTCAACCAGTTTTCTAACAGGAACATCTTATAAAAACAGAATTCCGTTACTCGATAATGCCGCAGTTGCTTTTTATAAATCGGGAAATAAAGAAAGAGAAGCCGATTGTTATAAAGAGAATGCCGATGTTTATTTATTATTGGGAAATGCTCCCAAGGCCATTATGTTACTTAATAAGTCATTGTCATTATATAGAAAATCATTAAACGGCAGACGATTAAACGACAAAATTTATGGGATTTATGATCTTCTCGGATCTTCTTATTTATTTATGGGAGATTATAAAACAGCTATACAATATGGATTAAAAGCGGCACAGATAGGAGAAAAATTAGATAAGATAAGTCTCTATTTGTGTACGGTATACAATAGAATTGGTTTAGCTTACGCTGAATTTCAAGACTATAAAAATGCTCAAAAATATTATTTTAAATCTTTAACCCTTGCCGAATGGCACAACAACGATCAGGCTATTACAGAACTTACTTATAATTATACCGATGTTTTATTAAAACAGCATCAGACTGCTCATGCATTGTCTTTTTTAAACTCCATGAGAAAAAAACATCCTAAATTATATACGATACAGTCAGCTCCGTTACAATGTCGGTATGCCGAGATTTATATGCGTATGAAACGGTATCGTCAGGCACTTTCGTATATAAAACCCATCAAAGCCAAAATAAAAGATTTAGAAGAATATAATGATATTATGGAAGCTTATAAGACAGTCGTAAAGCTCTCTATAGTTCAAAAAAAATATCCCGAAGCGGCTCTTTATTCGTTTAGTTATGACAGCATGGCCAAAAAGCTTAATAACAAGCAATTTTTTGCTACTTCTAAATTTTTGAAATACAGTATCGATTCCGCACAAGGAAATACTGTTTCTGCTATGAATAATTACCGTGAATATGTTGAATATTCCAAACATCTTTATGACGAAAATAAAACAAAGCAGATTAACCAATTGAATATTTTATATGAAACAGAAAAGCGGAATAAGAATATTATACAGCTAAAGAACAATTCGACTATTCAAAAAAACAAACTTCGCAATGCAAGTGCGTTCAATAACTTAATGATTGTAATCACGATATCATTACTCATTATTGTAATGTTATTATATCGTGTTTACAGATTAAAACAACGCACTAATAAAATTTTGAGCGAACAGCAGGACGAAATCAATATCAAAAACAAAAAACTCGAAAACCTTCTAACAGAAAAAGAATGGCTGCTGAAAGAAATTCATCACAGAGTAAAAAACAACCTGCACATGGTGGTCGGGTTATTGGCCAGTCAGGCAGAATTTTTGAAAAACAAAGAAGCCGTTCAGGCCATTAATGACAGTCAGAACCGAATTCAGACCATGTCACTGATTCATCAGAAATTATATCAATCAGAGAATTTATCGATGATCAATATGCCTTCTTATATTTTTGAATTGACCGAATATTTAAAAGATTCATTTGATATTGGCAAATCAATCCGTTTTATAGTGGATATTGATAACTTTGATCTTCCATTATCTCATTCTATTCCAATTGGTTTAATTTTTAATGAAGCGGTAACCAATTCCATAAAATATGCTTTCCCAAATAATAATCCGGAAGGCAAAATAATAATTTCGCTTAAAGCGGAAAAAGAACATACGATTACTTTAATAATTCATGATAACGGCATCGGGCTGCCACCGGAATTTGATCCCTGCGATAGTCCGTCATTAGGAATTAATTTAATGAAAGGCCTTTCAGAAGATATTAAAGGAACATTTAAAATAATCTCGGATAACGGAACCAAAATAAGTTTAGAGTTCCATTTTGACGAAACAAATAATTTTTTAGAGTTATGGGAAAAGCATTAAAAATTCTCATTGTTGAAGATCAGTTTATTGAAGCTAACCATTTGCGATTGATGCTCAAAAAAGCAGGTCATTCTATTACCGGAATGGCAAGATCGGTGGCAGATGCCAAATATTATATTGCACAGGAAAAACCGGAACTGGTTTTGTTGGATATTTTTCTTTCCGGGAAAGAGACAGGTATTGATCTTGCCGAAATTCTCAGACATGATAACATTCCTTTTATCTATTTGTCGGCAAACTCCAATGAAGAAGTGCTTAACAAAGCAAAATCAACGCATCCGTACGGATTTTTGGTGAAACCTTTTAGGGAAAAAGATTTACTGGTTACTATTGAAATTGCGCAATATCATCAGGAACACGGACTTGAATCTTCTATTAGAAAAGAACTGTTGTTTCAGAAACAGCTCAAAATTATGGCCAGTAAAAATGGTACCTGGGACGAAAGAGTATTTAATATTACAACGGCGCTTCAGTCTCTTATTTCTTTTGATCTGGTTATGGCTGTTTTTTCTTCGGATGATAAAGTACCGCACAGAGCCCTTGGTTATGCGAGAGTTGGCCTGCATGAATATCAGAAAATCGGAATGGAAGAACTCCAGAATATCTGTGCCCTAAAAGAATCTGAAGTAAAAGAATTGCAGAAAAAAAGCAAAATAGAAACCGAATTTGCCTTTTACAACAATCAGGATTTTGAAAAAATATGCGATAAGTTTCCCATCAAAAAAGTGATTGCAAATGCCATGAACATGAAGTCAAATCTGGTTTTGCCAGTGCCATTGACACTCAATGAAAATGGTGGTTTTTATCTTTCGTTTTTTAGCAGACAAGCTAATAACTATAGCAAAACAGATATTATTTTATGCGAAAGGCTGCAGGAACCTTTAATTTATACCATTGAAAATATCCTTAGCCGTGATAAAAAATCAGATCAAGGCATAAAACCTAAAAGTGTACTTGCAGATAAAAACCTGAAAACACAAGGTTTTGACGGCATTATTGGTAAAAGTCCGTTATTGCTAAAATTGTTTGATCACATCATACAGGTTGCGCCTGCTGACACCACTGTTTTAATTACAGGTGAAAGTGGTACCGGAAAAGAAAGTATTGCGGCCAGTATTCAGCAGCTTTCTCCGAGAAAAAACGAACCTTTTGTAAAAATCAATTGTTCTGCCCTGCCGCCGAGTCTTATAGAATCTGAATTATTCGGGCACGAAAAAGGATCTTTTACAGGAGCAACCGAAAAACGAATCGGGAAATTTGAACTCGCCCATAACGGTACTTTATTTCTGGACGAAATTGGCGATATGCCATTAGAAATGCAGGCAAAATTACTGCGTGCCATTCAGGAAAAAGAAATCGAACGCGTTGGAGGAAATATACCAATAAAAGTAAATGTGAGAATCATTGCGGCCACCAATTGCAATCTCGAAAAAGAAGTAGCCGAAGGACGTTTCCGTCTCGATTTGTATTACAGGTTAAACGTATTTCCAATTCAGCTTCCGCCATTGCGCGAACGAAAAGAAGATATTGGTCTTATTGCCAGACATTTTATAGCCGTATATAGTGCGAGAATAGGAAAAAATGTAACTGAAATTTCAGAAACCGCCCTAAAAAGCCTTTTATCCTATCAATGGCCCGGAAATATCAGAGAACTGGAAAATCTTATCGAAAGAAGTATTTTATTGGCAAAAACAGACACCATTGTACATATTCCGCTTCCTGCTTTAGACGAAATAAAAGTAAACAACACCTCTTCCGAATGGTATTTTAAAACCATTCAGGAAAACGAAAGGGAACATATCATCAATGTACTCGAAAAATGCAACGGAAGAATCAGAGGCGCCGGCGGAGCGTCAGAAATTCTGGGACTTCCTCCAACTACACTCGCCTCGAGAATGCAGAAACTTGGGATTAAGAGGAGTCATTTTTAGAGAAGTTATGAGTTATGAGTTATGAGTTATGAGTTATGAGTTTTTGTAAAGTCGTAATTCATAATCTTGTCATTTCGACGTAAGGAGACCCGAGCGAAAGCGAATAGGCGAAGCAAATCACATCACGTAAACACAAAGCGGAATAGCTTTATGTGATTTCTCCTTACGTCGAAATGACACAACTGAGGCTATAAAAACAAAATGAATAAAATCTATAAAATCTGCATCAATCTATAAAATCTGCGTGAAATAATTTAGCATCACGCGAATCCGTAAACTTCCATAACGAACAAGTTTAAAAAACGAAATACAGTTGCCTGTTTTTCGTCATCCGACTAAATATAGTTCTTTCAAAAACACCACAATTAACAAATACCCTTATAAATCAAGGGACTACATAAAAGGTCTGGTTTTAGTTAAGAGTTTGGCATAACATTTAAAACATGTAATATGCTATCCGAAAACCCGACAACAATTCTTTTTATTACAGGTGCATTTGTCAGCAATAAATGCTGGGACGAATGGGCATGTTTTTTTGAAAACAAAGGATTTAAAACACTTGCGCCTGCATGGCCATACAAAGACGCCCCGGCAGAAGTACTTCGCGAACGTCATCCTGATGCACAGGTTGCAGGTTTGCGATTATCAGAATTGATTGAGCATTTTGCAACTATTGCAAAAAACTTGCCTCAAAAACCAATTGTAATCGGCCACTCTATTGGCGGGCTTATTTCGCAAATTTTATTACAGCGCGATCTGGTTTCTTCTGCAATTGCCATACATTCTGTTCCACCACAGGGAATCATGACTTTTAAATTTTCCTTTTTAAAAGCCGGTTGGGGACCGCTTGGGTATTTTACTTCAACTAAAAAAACATTTATGATGAGTTTTAGTCAGTGGCAATATGCCTTTACAAACGGAATGCCCGAAGAATGGCAGGAAAAAGCGTATTACACATCGGCAATTCCAGAATCTAAATTGATCGTTCGTGATACCATAACTTCTGTGGCAAAAATAGATTTTCATGCTCCACACAAACCGCTTTTACTTATAGCAGGTTCTACAGATCATACGATTCCGGAATCGCTCAATTTATCCAATTATAAAAAATACAGCGACAAAAAATCGATTACAGATTACAAAGTTTTTTCCGGACGAAACCATTATGTGCTCAATCAGCCGGGATGGCAGGAAGTCGCCTTATACATACAGGAATGGCTTGCCAAATTACCTTCACACAGTATATAATAACCAATTATATTTTATTAATCAATTCTTTAAAAATTTAAAATTATGAAGACAATTTCATTTTATCAATCAAGTTTAAAAGCCAAAATTGCGCACTTATTAGCCTTTGGACTTTTAGTATTGACAATGGTTTCCTGTACTAAAAAAGCAGAAGAAACTCCTGCTACAGAAGCAAAACCTGCAGAAACAGAAACTACTGCTGAGGTGGCACCGGCAAACCCACCGGAGAATTTTAAACATGCTACAGCAACGGTAAACGGAATCAAAATTCACTATGTTATTGGTGGAAAAGGAGATCCGTTGGTTCTAGTACATGGTTTTGGTCAAAACTGGTACATGTGGAACAGACTTTTACCTGAATTATCTAAGCATTTTACCATAATCGCTCCCGATTTGAGAGGTGTTGGTGAATCTGACAAACCAGAAGGTGGATATGACAAAAAAACAATGGCATCTGATATTCACGAATTAGTGAATCAGCTTGGATACAAAAAAATCAATTTGGCCGGACACGATATCGGTTTGATGGTTGCTTATGCTTATGCTGCACAATACGGAGACAGTGTAAACAAAATTGCCTTAATGGATGCACTTTTACCTGGAGTTGAACCAGTTTGGTCAAATGTAAAAGGTTCTGCATGGTGGTTTGGTTTCTTTGCATGGCCAGCTTCGGGAGATATTGTAAAAGGGAAAGAAAAAGAATTCTTAACTAATTTCTGGCCTGTTGTTGGACACGCAAAAGATCCTTTTACTGCAGAAGAAACTGCTGAATTTATCAGAGCTTATGCTGTTCCGGGCGGTACAACATCTGCTTTTAAATGGTTTGGAGCTTTTGATCAGGACGGAAAAGACAATCTGATCTTCATGAAGAAAAAATTAAAAATGCCATTATTAGCTATGGGAGGCGAATATTTTGCGGCAGCTTTCTTAAAAGATCACTCTAAACTAGTTGCAGAGAATGTTACTGAATCTAAAATTGCAGGAGCCGGACACTGGATTGTTCAGGAAAATACAGCGCAGGTTCAAAAAGATTTATTAGCTTTTTTTCTAAGCAAATAATTTTAAAATCTTAATAGTAAACTGTTGGTTTTTTACTTAACACATAGGAACATAGGTTTTTTTAATCTTGAAAAAGAGTACTTAAAGAAACTAATTTCTACACATAGTTATGCGTATTCATACAAGTGAAACGTCTTTCTTGACAAAGTAGAACTATGATTCTATGTGTTAAAAAACACAACAGCATTACTTAAAATATTTTTATCATGAAAAAAGTAGTAATACTAGCTTTATTTTTTGCTGGTTTCATTTTGCATGCCCAACAAAAAGCAGATTTAATAATTTATAATGGTAAAATCGCAACCATGCAAAAACAAGGAGAATTTGCACAGGCGATTGCCATGAAAGACGGAATTATTCTGGACACAGGAACAGAAAAAAGCATTCTTGCATCTTATAAATCTTCGGCAACAAAATTAATTGATGCAAAAGGAAAAACCGTAATTCCGGGATTGAATGACAGTCACATGCACGTCATTCGCGAAGGTTTAAATTATAATTCTGAATTGCGTTGGGACGGTGTAAAAACCTTAAAACGTGCTATGGAAATGCTTAAAGAACAAGCAGCAAGAACTCCGGACGGCGTTTGGATTAAAGTAATTGGCGGCTGGAACGAATTTCAGTTTGAAGAAAAAAGACAGCCAACAATCGAAGAAATCAATGCTGCAGTTCCAGACAAACCGGTTTTTATAACCTATTTATACGGAAAAGCGTTCCTGAACAAAAAAGGAATTGAAGTTCTCGGATATACAAAAGACACCAAATACGAAGGAAGTCTTTTGGAACAGGATTCTAAAGGAAATTTAACGGGTTTAATGTATGCCAAAGAAACGCCAAAAGCCATTTATACCACTTTGGGACTTACAACAAAACTAACTCCTGAAGAAAGAATCAACAGTTCGATGCAGTTTAACCGTGAACTTAACCGTTTCGGATTGACAAGTATTATTGATGCTGCGGGAGGAAGTCAAAATTATCCTGCAGATTATGTTACGTCTCTGGATTTGGCAAAACAAAACAAATTAAGTCTTCGAATTTCGTATTACTTATTTGCGCAGAAAAAAGGAACAGAATTACAAGATTATGAGAAATGGGTTGCAGAAACTCAAATCAACAAAAATGATAATCTGATTGTTCCAAATGGTTATGTTGAAGAAGGTGCTGGTGAAAATATCGTTGCTTCGGCGGCTGATTTTGAAAATTTTCTGGAACCAAGAATTGTTCTTTCTGATGAAATGGAAACAGATCTGGAACCAATTATCAGAGTTTTAGCAAAAAACAAATGGCCTTTCCGTTTACATGCAACTTACGGCGAATCAATTGACAGAATGCTGAATGTGTTTGAAAAAGTAAACAAAGAAATTCCGTTTAACGGATTGCGTTGGTTTTTTGATCACGCTGAAACCATTACACCATCAGAATTAGAACGTGTTAAGAAATTAGGCGGTGGTGTTGCAGTACAATTCCGCATGTATTATCAGGGAGAATTGTATAACAAATTGTACGGAGCGCCAAAAACGCAGTTACCTCCTATCAAAAAAATGTTGGAAATGGGAATTCCGATTGGTGCGGGAACTGATGCTACGCGTATTTCGACTTTTAATCCCTGGATGTCAATACACTGGCTTCTCACCGGAAAAACAATTGGCGGTATGCAGTTCTGGCCGAAAGATCAGATTTTAGATAAATTCACTGCTTTGCAATTGTACACTAACGGAAGTGCATGGTTCTCTGGCGAGGAAAAAGAAAAAGGAAAACTGATAAAAGGAATGTACGCTGATATGGCGATTTTATCTGACGATTATTTTTCGGCGAAAACAGACGATGTGCGAAATATAGAATCGGTAATGACGATTGTAAATGGTAAAATTGTTTACGCTTCCGCGGAATATAAAGCGTTGAGTCCGGAAATTCCGGCTGTAATTCCGGATTGGTCGCCTGTGAAATATTTTGGCGGTTATCAGAAATAAAAAAATGGCACGCGGATGACGCAGATTTGTTTCGCAAAGACGCAGATTAACACGGATTTTTTTGATTTGAAATATAAAATCCGTTTTTGTCCGCGTCTTTGCGATAGCAAATCCGTAAAATCCGCGTCAAAAAAACCGCTTACATCTAAAAATTTAAAACTATAAAAAACAATCATGAAAAATTATAAAAATATACTAATCGTACTGCTGTATGTAATTGCCTTTTTTTCGGCACAGCAAACGTATGCGCAAATGCCAATGCCGCCCGAAGTACCAATTTGGGATGCTAATAAGGTAACGCTTCAGTTGCATAAAATCTCTGATAATGTGTATGCTGTTTCGCCTTCAACAACAGAAACAGAAACTACAAAGGGAATTCCGCAGGCGACTTCTGCCGGATTTATTGTGGGTGAAAAAGGTGTTTTATTAATCGAAACGATGCTAAGCAAAAGATTATACGATCAATTGTATAAACTGATTCGTTCTGTTACGCCAAAACCTATTATTTATGCCGTAAATACGAGCGATCACGGTGATCACTGTTTTGGAAATTATTTATTACCAAAAGAAACTATTTTGATTCAGAACGAATTTTGCAAAGCAAACCTCGCTAAGAATTATGAAGGAATTAAACAATTTATGATTATGCTTTTTGGAAAAGATCGCGGGATAGAGCAAAGTGTTTACCGTCCCGCAGATCTTACAATTGCTTTAAATCAAAGTTTAAAAATTGATATGGGCGGCGGAAAAATTGTAGAAATCATCAATACGGGAACGGCGCAGTCACCTGCAGATTTGTTTGTTTTTCTGAAAGATTCTGACAAAAATGTTCTGTGGGCAGGAAATCCTTTTATTGCAGAAAGCCCGGCTATTCCGTGGTTGTTTGACGGATATTTTTTGGAGCCTGTTCAAAACCTTCAGAAAATATACGATATGGTTGGTGACAATGATGTTGTCGTTCCTGGTCACGGTAGAATCACAAACAAAAAAGGAATCAAATTTACGATTGATTATGTAAATGCTTTGAAACAAAATGTAGAAGCTGCTGTTAAAAAAGGCGAAACATTAGATCAGGTAAAAGCCTCGGTAACGATGAAAGAATTTGATAAAGGGTATGTACTTTTTAACTGGTTACATTACAACTTTAATATTCCGAACGCTTACAACGATATTAAGAAAAACAGTTTAGGCAAATAGCCATGAAAAAAATTATAATACTTTTTCTCAGTTGTTTTGGGCTTTATGCACAGTCGTATCCTGATTTTAAACCGATGCGTTTTGATGAAAACTATTCGGTTTTGCAAAAAGATACGACCAAAAACAGCTGGTACAAAACCATGAAATACATGCCTTTATCTTCTTCGGGAGAAACTTATCTGAGTTTTGGAGGCGAAATCCGGTATCAGTATTTCTATGCTAAAAATGAAAAATGGGGCGATGATCCTGTAGATAATGACGGGTATATTCTGAACAGGTTGTTACTTCATTCTGATTTTCATGCGGGCAAATACTTTCGGGCATTTGTACAATTACAAAGCAGTAATGCCAGCGGAAGAATTGATCCGAGTCCGGTAGAAAGTGATCCTCTTGAACTGCATCAGGGTTTTGTTGATATTAATCTTTTGTCAGATAAAAACAAGCAATTGCTTTTCAGAGCCGGAAGACAGGAATTGAGTTACGGTTCACAGCGTTTGGTTGCTGTGCGCGACGGACCCAATAACCGTCAGTCATTTGATGGGGTAAAAGCTATTGCCGGCTTCGGAAATTATCGCGCTGATCTTTTTTACAGTCATTATGTTGTCGCACAAGATGGCATTTTTGATGATTATTCGAATCAGAAAAGAGAATTATGGGGAAGTTATTTTGTCCTTAATAAAATTCCGGTCATTAAAAATCTGGATCTTTATTATCTCGGATACCAAAGAGCCAATGCCAATTTTGATGACGCAAGCGGAAAAGAACTCAGACATTCTGTTGGAACCCGCATTTGGGGAAAATATGACAATTGGCGCTACGATGCCGAAGCGGTTTACCAATTTGGAGATGTGGACTCAAAAGATATCAAAGCCTGGACAGTTTCACTAAATACAGGTTACAGAATTACGTCTGTAGTGCTGCATCCTGAAATTGGTTTCAAAGTAGAAGTGATAAGCGGAGATAAAACAAAGGGAGACAATAGTTTGGGGACTTTTAATCCTTTATTTCCGCGAGGCGCTTACTTTGGTCTTGCTTCGGTAATCGGCCCGTCAAATCTTATTGATTTTCATCCGTCATTAAACCTTGAACTGGCAAAAAATATCGAATGGGTAATTGATTATGATATGTTTTGGCGATACAGCAGCGAGGACGGAATTTACGGTCCAAACACCGCCATGATTTATCCCGGAGATGCAACGGACGAAAAAGAAATTGGGAAACAGCTGGAAAGCGAAATCGTATATCAGCTCAACCAGTATCTTTATTTTCGTGTTGAAACAACCTGGTTTCAGGCAGGAGATTTTCTAAAAGCGTCTGGTGCCGGTAAGAATATGTTTTTTACCGGAGTTACGATGCAGGTTAAGTTTTAATTCAACTATTTTAAATTGAAAATGGAGAACAGAATTTCGTTATTCTTTCTCCATTTTTTTATGGTGATTTTTTTGCCACAAAGGCGCTAAGGCACAAAGTTTTGTTTTTTAGCTTAAGGATTAAATTACTTTGTGTCTTTGCGACTTCGTGGCATTAAACTTTACTTTAGGCATTTTTTTGCCACAAAGACACTAAGGCACAAAGCTCTGTTCTTTTTTAAGCTTAACGAATAAATAC
>SEBM01000589.1 GCA_004296145.1 Flavobacterium sp. | reverse complement strand
CTCCAAAAAGTATGTAAACGTATTGTGTATATTTTAAGTAATTCATAATATTTTTATTCTTCGGCTTCCAATTCGCCGGTTATTCGTTGTGAATTTATCACTTTAAAATCTTTACTAAAGTCTATTCCCTGTCCGTAAGAAACTCCTTTTGCATCAGTAAGCTTGAATTTTCTTTCGGTATAAAACCACTCATTTTTCTGATCAAAATACAATTGCTCTGTTTCGAGCATTTGTCCAGTTTCTGAAGTAATTTTTACTTTTCCCTGCAAATCTATAATACCTGTCTGTTTGTACGAAACGGCATAATTCGATTTTATAAAAGTACGCTTTTGTTTTTTATCGTATAATGTTACATCAATTCCTTTAGGAAATTCGGTAAACGGAAAATCAAGATTTGAATAATCCAGCATTTTTGAGCTAATCAAAACGCCTGTTATACGTCCGGAATCTGTATATTTTATATTGACAGTATCTGCATCACTTCCCGGAACAAACTCTGAGAAATTAATTTTCTGAACTTGTTTAAAATTACTTTCGCACCCAAAAAACATTGTCACAGCAAAAACTGTGACAATCGTTATAATATATTTCTTTGGTAAATTCATTTGCCAAATGTAGTAAATTGTATTGAGCTTAAAAAAACAGGTTTGTTTAATTGAATTTACTTTTCACAAACCATCTGTCGTTAAAAGAGAAACTCACACTAAAGTTTACATAGTTTTCTTTTACTAAACCTGCAGAAGTTGTTCCTTTTTTTCCAAATTCAACTCCTAAATTTACATTTGAAAAAGTTCCTGTAATTGGAAGACCGGCTCCTAATGTCATTCCGACATCATTGATTGATTCGTTATTAACAATCAAACCCAGTTTTTCATATTTAAAACCTGCTCTGTAGGTAACTCTGCTCAGGTAGCTTGTAAATGAACTGTAATTTGGAACAAAATATCCTCCAATAGCATATTTAGAATATTTTTCATAACGTACATTATCCATCGTGTTGTAATAGTTATTCAGTTTTCCATTACCCTGAAAAGCTAATGTTGTACCTACTAACCATTTTCTTGCCTCACCCACACCTGCACCAATTGTAAATTTGCTTGGCAACTTTAAATCAGTTGACGAATCAGGATACGTATAAGGGTCCGGATCACCATCAACATCAATAACTCTTGTATTTTCTGAAGTCAAATTAGCTGAAAGCGTATAATTTAAACTGGTGTATAAATTCATCTTTTTGTAAATTTTAGTCTGGTACATTGTACCAATATTAAAATTCGTTCCAGATACTACAGAGGTATTTACTTCTCTTGTAGCATTTTGGATACCAGATACCAATTCTATACTTGTTGTTGTAATTTTACCAAAGTTATATTGTACGTCTGCTCCAATATTCCATTTTGGAGTAATTTTATATCCTAAACCAAAAAACACTTTGTTTACTCCTCCTGTTCCTTCTAACTGACTACTGGTAGCTCCCGGAATAGCAGTGTTATCATTAGTAAGTCTATATCCTACAGAAGACAAAGGAACTAAACCAAAGGCTGCGCCAAGTTTTCCCATAGGAATACCTACAGCAAGGTAATCAAAAGTTGATCTTTGTGCTTTTGAAGTTTCTGTATCAGATTTTAACTTAGAGGTTCCGAAAGTTCCTCCTACAGAAAAAGTGGTTTGTCCCAAACTGGCATAACTCGCTGGATTCTCAATATTCAAATGTATACTATCCTGCTCTACTGCAACTCCTGCCATAGATCTAAACTCAAGAGTTCCTTTTAGTCTGGAGTCCCCTATTCCGTAAAAAGAATAAGGCGATGCTGTACCTTGTTGAGCAAATGAAACGAACGAAACAAGTAAACAAGCACTTATTATAATTTTTTTAATCATTGTCGATTTTATATTGAAATGTTTGGTTCAAACTTTCCAGAAGGAAATTTGAATTGGCAAATATGGTATTTTTTAATCGTTTAGCCAAAAAATCTGCATCACCTCCCGTTAAAATTATTATAAAATTTGCAAAATCTTCCCGATATTCATCGATAAAACCGTCAATCTCATAGACGAAACCATTGACAACGCCAGAGTGAATGGCTTCTTTTGTTGAGTTCCCAATATATTGTTCCGGAGCTTCTAAAGAGAGTAAAGGCAGTCTGGCTGTGAAATTATGCAAAGCTTCATAACGTAATCGTAAACCCGGAGAAATGGCTCCGCCAAGATAATTATCATTTTCGTCGATAAAATCGTAGGTAATACAAGTTCCTGCATCTATAACCAATCTATTTTGTTTTGGAAACTGCAAAGTTGCTCCGGCGGCCAAAACCATTCGGTCAATTCCCAGCGTTTTTGGTGTTGCATATTTATTAGTAAAGGGAAAAATATCCTCGTGTGTCAAAAAATGAACGTTAAGTTGATTTTCGAAAGCCAAAAAAGATTGTTTTTCGATATTTCCGACCGATGCAACGACCAAATCAGAACAATTTTGAAATTTTTTTAAAATTTTTTTAATTTTTTTTTCGAGCTCATTTTTGTCAAAAATAAAATTTTCCAGAGCAGTACTTCCCTCAAAGACAGATGCTTTAATAC
>SEBM01000067.1 GCA_004296145.1 Flavobacterium sp. | reverse complement strand
ACCTTGTAGGCTTAATAAAGGATTTGGATTGATACTTTTTTTGTAAATTTGAATATTAATAAAATGAATTATGGGACTTCCGGAATTAAAAGATAAAATTAGACAGCAGATGGATTTGGCGGATGAAAGAGTTTTGAGAATTGTTTCGTCAGTTTTTGATAATTATTTGAATGAAGTTGTGGGTTATGATGTTAATAATAATCCGCTGACAATTTCTGAATACCACCATAAAGTTGAAGAAGGACTTGATGATGTCAAGTACAATAGAATAACTTCAAGTAAGGATTTAGAAAAAGAAATTGAAGATTGGGATAATGAATAGAATGGAAGTATTTTGGACAAAGAATGCCAAGACAGACTTAAAGGAAATTTATAAAAATCTCAAATAAAACTATTCTTCAGAAACTGCATCTAAAATTGCCAAAGAAATTCTTAATTGTTTCGAGAAAATTGTATTTCCAGAACAATTTCAATTAGATGAATATCGTTTGGACTGCAGAAGAGTAATCATCAGAAATTACAAAGTTTTATATCAATTTGATAATGAATCTATTTATGTGATTAGAGTTTTTAATACGCTTCAAAATCCTAAAATAAGTTTAAGATAAACGAAAAAGGTTCAATTTTACTTGAACCTTTTTTCGTTTATGAATATAAAATCTTAGCATCTCAGTCCCGAAACTTCGGGATAGCGTCTTAAAAAATCTTGTAATTATTTTAACCTTTGTCAAATTTAGATTTGACAAATCCCTTTGTACCTTTGCATCTCTTAAAAATAAAAAAGCTTAGGACCTTAGTCTCTCAGCAACTCAGAACCTTAGAAAATGATCTACACAACATTACTCAATACCGATATAAAAGTTAGTAAAATAAACCTCGGAACGATGACTTTTGGTCAGCAAAACACAGAAGCCGAGGGACACGCTCAAATGGATTATGCATTAGAAAGAGGAGTTAACTTTTTTGATACAGCCGAAATGTATTCGGTTCCGGCACGTCAGGAAACATACGGAAGTACCGAAAAAATTATCGGGACGTGGTTTAAAAAATCAGGAAATCGTGACAAAGTGGTTCTGGCCTCTAAAATTGCCGGACCCAATGCAAACTTTGGATACATGCGTGAGAAGCTGGATTTTTCGCCGGCAAGTATTAAATATGCCGTTGAAAATAGCTTAAAACGCCTTCAGACAGATTATATCGATTTATATCAGATGCATTGGCCGGAACGCAAAACCAATTATTTTGGTCAGCGCGGTTTTAATGGTCACGATGATGTTTGGGAAGACCACTTCAGGGAAATCTTAGAAACTTTTGATGAATTAATCAAAGAAGGAAAAATAAAACATATTGGCGTTTCTAACGAAAATGCCTGGGGAATGATGCGTCTTTTAGAAGAGAGTAAATACAATAATCTTCCAAGAATCAAAACCGTTCAGAATCCGTATAATTTATTGAATCGTTTGTTTGAAGTTGGTTCAGCAGAAGTTTCGAAATATGAAAATGTTGGTTTGCTGGCTTATTCACCTTTAGCATTCGGAGTTTTGACAGGAAAATTTCTAACAGGAGAAAGTCATCCAAAAGCAAGAATTAATCTTTTTAAACAATATACACGTTACAGTAGCGAACAATGTACACAAGCAACACGTTTGTATCAGGAAATCGCTCAAAAACACGGTTTAACGCTAACCCAATTAGCAATGGGATTTGTACTGCAGCAACCGTTTTTGACAAGTGCCATTATCGGAGCTACAACTATGGAACAATTAAAAGAAAATATCGACACAATTGATGTGGTGCTTTCTAAAGAAATCCTTGCAGAAATTAATGCAGTTCAGGCAATAATTCCTGATCCGGCGCCTTAATTTTTTTAGCCACAAAGCCACAAAGCCACAAAGGCACAAAGCATTTTTTAAACTACTTTGTGCCTTTGTGTCTTTGCGGCAAATTAAAAAACTTTATAAATTTAAGTTTTGATCCTTTGGATATTTTACCCTGTAACTAAATCTGATTTTCTTAGTTTCATTTGGTTTGAGCTGCAATTGCCACGTGAGTATTCCGGTTTCTGAATTGATTTTGGCACTGTCACTTTGTAAAAGTTCAACCTCAATTTCCTTATCTGTACTTAGCGGATATTGATCTTTTAGTAAAAGTTCTACGTTTTCTTTTTTATTATTTCGAACTGTAATATCATAAGTAAAAGTTTGTTCTTTTTTGGCAGACAAAAATTTAGTTCCCGATTTATCTGCAACTTTTTCTCTTTTGATGGATACTTTCTTATCGCGTCCCATGCTTAAATTCAACGTATCGCTTGTTTGGTTTGGCTCAATAAAAGTTTTACCAACATACATGCCTTCAAAAATAATATTTGCCTCGCCTTTTAATAAATTATATTTACTGTAATCGGCAATTTCGGCCAGTAAAAATGCTTCTTTTTCTACTTTTGGAGCCGCATAATATTTATAAGATGCAGGAAGTTTAATTTCTTTTAATGACACACTGTGGATTTTTCCGTTGGATAAAATATCATAAGGAAGATCAATATCGAAAGAAATATTCAATTGGTTTTCTGCAACAGTCGTGTAGTCAGAGACAGATGATTTTTTTTTCATACTTCCCAGTCCCGTTGTAATAACTTCGTCGCTAACTCTTTCTTGTGCAGCTTGTATTTGGTTCATTTTACTATTTTGGTTATAACCATAACCATTTTGAGCAATATTATTTCTCAAAAACCATGTGCTTAAAATAGGCGCCTGATTATTTTGGTTAGGATAACCGCTCGATAAAGTAAGTTTTACTTTTTTCCAGTCAATACCTGTGCTTTGGGCTACCTGAGCTTTGTACATCATATTTATTGGCGACGTAACACTTTCGGCACGTAATTCATAAAAAGGATTCCACGAAGCGCTGTTTGTCAGGTATGAAATATCAAGAGGCACAATACCTGCAGCATCATTCATTACCTGAACAATTAATTTTCCCGATGAAGTCTTTTCTTCTTTACTAGTGTCAACCTGAAGTTTATTGTTTAGTTTCTGAAGTATTTCATTCAGTTTCTGATTTTTCTCAGAAAGCGTGTTTATAGAATTAGCGATCTCAAGTTGTTTGTTTTTATAATAGTCCACCATTTTCATTAATTCCGTAACATTTAAACCTGAATTACTGCCGGCAACAATTTGATTTTGATCTAAAAGTGTGATTGTTTTACTTTCAGAATTAATCGCATTGCTGATTCTCTGAATTTCTTTCTGAACCAATGTAATGCTATCCCTTACTTTTTTTAAGGCAGGAGATTTAGTATCAATTTCATATTCTGAAATATAATTGTTTGTAAACTGAACCGAAAGAACAGTCACATTTGCAGGCGCACCAATCTGAACAGAACTTTCGTTTACACCTACCGCTACGTTTTTGATCACGATTTCGCTTGTTCCCAAAGGAAGGGTTACAGAAGCCGTTTGCGAAATTTCGGCAGCATTAAAATATACCGTTGCGGCTTTTACTTTTGCGGTGGTAAAAATTGGCTTTTGTGCATTCGCGAAAGCGCTGGCTAATAATACAATGAATAGAATTGATTTATTCATAAGGTTGAATTTAAATTAAAAGGGAAATATACAGATAAATGTGGTTAATTTTTAATATGACCGAACGCTTTGGGTGTAATTATTCGAAACACATAGGAACATAGTTTTTTTAGTTTAAAAAAGGCGTTTTACTTTTTGCTAATGCACATAGCGCTGTGTGAGAAACTAGTTTCTTTTTAATTCCCTTTCATAAAAAAAGAAAACCTACGTCTCTATGTGTTAAAAAAATATGCATTTTTTAATTACACCCGGCGAACTGAATTAATAATACATAACCAGAATAATTTTCTTTTTAGAATTATCGATCAGTTTTTCAAGAACACCAAAAAACTTCTCGTTTACCATTGGACATCCCAAGCTGTTGCAGATCGGGTAGGGCTGTTCTTCAAACGGAATTTCAGAATATTTATGAAGTACAATATTTCGGTCAAAAGCATTATTGTTTGTTTTGTCTAAACCGTATAATTTGTAAGCTTTTCCAAAACTCCCCATATACGAACCGCCAATTGCATATTTCCCCAGTGAACTGCAGTTTGAATTTTTAATATTACTGAATTTTAATTCGCCCTGAATTCCGGTTTCTGATCCCGAACCATGTCCAACCAAACCTTTGTTTAGTAATTTGTTGTGCTTTAAATCATAAACAAAAAACCGATTTTTCCCGGACTCAATCTTCATATCCAAAAATAAGGCGACATCTGAATTGTATTTAGGAGATTTCCCCAAAAAGCTCCTAATTTCTGTCAGCTCATTTTTTAATTTCTCTTCATAGGAATAAATCGGTTTTGTTTTTTTGGTGCTTATAGTTTTCTCTTTTTTGTTTTCACAGGATAAAGAAATTAGCGGCATTGCAATAAAAAGCAGAAAGAGTATTTTCTTTTTCATCAGAGTTAGAAATTTGATCTTTTATTTCACAACTGTGTATCCTTTAACTTTTGCAAACGAAACAATAGAACTGTTTATCGTATTGCCTAAATCGTCTTGTTTGTTGGCTTTCTTAGCTTCAACATCAATATATTCCTGACGTTTTTTTGCCAAAACACTGATCTCTTTCTGAATCGTTTCTCGCTCTTTTGTTTTTTCGGCTACAATTGTTTTAATTTCTTCTTCCGATTTGTCCTTAAGTTCGGCAGGCAGTTCTTCTTTTTTAATTTTAGAAATCACATTCGGATCCTGCTTTGCCTTATCAACCAAATCCCAGCTTTCATTTTTGTAAACCGCTTTAGATTTGCTTACCGCACGATTCGTGTAATTGGCATTTGAAACTTTTTTGGCATTTTGATCCTGAATCACCTGGTTCATTTTTTTCTCCGCACCTTTTGAACCGTAATTAATATACGTTTTGTTTATTTTTTCGTCGCATTTAGTGATTTCCTCATCATAAGGTGTTGCGATATATTGTACCGCTTTGTCTGAATCAATATTAAAATATTTTCCTTTTCCGCGATCGGCGCCGTCTTTCCAGAAAGTGCTGATTCCTTCGGTTTTGTTGCCGCAGTAAATAGTATTCACATAAATATCATTTTTCAATGCATTGCTTATCGATTCTTTATAACTTATTTTTCCCTGATTGAATTCTTCGTTTCCGGCAATGTAAATCAGTTTCATACTGGTGTTTTCCGGAGCCCATTTTAATTTTTTTGTCGCATCCTGAATAACAGCACCACAATATTCGCTTCCGCCATTTGTTCTTAAAGCAAATAATTTTTCTGAAATCAAATCCAGATCCGTAGACAACGGTGTTATTTGTCTGATATAATTAGACTTTTGGGTCAAACCGTCATTTCCATATTCATACAAAGCAATTTCTATTTCGGGAGTTTTTCCTTCGTATTTTAATGTTGTCAGCGTATTGACAATTTCCCACAATCTCGATTTTGCCTGATCAATTAACCCGTCCATGCTGCTTGAAGTGTCTAATAAAAGCGCGACCTGAATTTTCGTTGAAGCATCAGTTTCCAGATTTTCAATTGTTATTTTCTGTTGTGGTTTTGCATTTGATGAATTGCTGCCGGCGAATAATGTAACCGATAAAAGCGCTGTAATAAAAAGGTTTGATTTCATAATTTTAGTTTTTAATTGATTGATTACAGACCAAACTTAGAAACTAAAAAAGCTCATTTTTTGAACAAATGGTGAAACGGTCTTTTGACTTGGTGAAATGATTCGTGATAAAATTATGAGTATAATCATTTGTAAAAATATGTTCGTGTTAGAACTCGGATTTGGAAGGATTTGCTACCGCAAAGACGCGGATAAAAAACGGATTTTAATTAAAGAATCTAAAAGATCCGCGTAAATCTGTGTCTTTGCGGTAGCAAATCCGTTTTATCCGCGTCAATATATTTGTTCTTTAAGATCGTAGTTAATAGATTGTTTGCTTTTGCGAATTGACATTAATAGGTTTTAAATCGCCATTTGGAGTAACGAGAATATATTCTCTCTCTGCTTTTGCAACCTGTTTCTTTTCTTTTTCTCTGTTAATGAAAATCTTAACTTCATATTGCACTTGGATTACGGGCTCTAAAACAACAGGATTAATAATAAAATCAAACTCTTTGTTGAATACGGGCTGATAATAAAGCGTAGTAGATTTACTCACCTGATTCACATTTGCTGCTTTTTTTAAGTTTAAAGAAGAACTGTTATAAGCCTCATACGATTTGTACATTTCTACGGGTAAGTTTACAATAAAATCATCGGCGATTCTTTTTTCGACGTTTGTGAATGTTTCTCCCAAAAGGAATTCATAATTTTTTATCTTTTCCTGAATCAGCAGTTTAGCCTTAGTCATCATTTCTTTTTTAATGGTTTCTAAAGCATTTGAGAAATAATCAACACGAACCAAATCGTATATTTCGTAATTCGATAAAATCGAAATAAAATCATTCAACTGATTCGGATCTGAGAATTTGATATGAATGTTTTTCTTGAGCTCAAATCCAACAGGAACTTCGTTGTAGGTTTTGCGGTTAAACACTTTTTTCTCCACTTCATATTCATAAACGGGAACAAACGAAATCATATCGACAAAAGTCTCAACGCCTTTTTTAAGTTTGATTTCGGTTAGTGATTTGGTAATTCTCTGATCAATTAATTCATTGACCTCTTTAGTTGTTTTGCCTGTTTGAGAGGTGCTGAAAATCGCGGTATACGAATCCGCTTTAACATTGGCAAGCCCTTTTATGCTGGCTACAATCCCTTCTTGCGACGGAAAACTGACATCAATTGTATTGTTTGTATGATATTGATTTTGATAATTGACATTTCCTGAAGCCTGTCCCATTATAAATGGAGAAAATAATAATACTGAAAAGAAAGAGAATAGTTTTTTCATGGTCGTTGTTTTAAGATTACGAAGCAAATGTATTAACCGAAAAAACGTATTTTTGGACGAATGGGTAAACCACCCGTTTGACTTGGTGAAAGATATAGGATAGAAATTCGAAATTAAGTTACTTTACACTTCTAAATAAACTATTTGTGAAACGTCATTTATTACTTGGTTTTAGTCTGTTTTTTATAACGCTTTTATTGCCGCAGCGAATAACTGCGCAGGCAATGCCTGAAAAGAAAATAGAAAGCAAAAGCAAAATCAGCAAAGCTGCCGTTGAGTTATCTAAATCGCTCGATGAAAACGATGAATCAAAAATTGCTCAGAATTATGAAGCTTTGGCAAATGAATTCCTGAATAAAGGAGATAATGCGAAAGCTGAAGAATATTATAAAAGAGCTTTAACTACATATACCAAATTAAAACTCACAGAAGATAAAACCCGCGTAACAAGAAATCTGGCAAAAGCGCAGGAAAACCAGAAAAACTTTGACTCGGCAATAAAGAATTATGAAGCCGCAGGTTCATTAACAAAAGATGCATCAGAAGAAAAAATAAACCTTAATGATGCCAACCGTCTTAAAAATCAGGCTGATCCGGCGAGCCAGACCAATTATGTAGATTCTAATATCGAAATACTCAAAAGAGAAAAGAAAAGTGCAGAAGTTAAAGAGGCGTATGTTCAGAAAGCACAGAATTCTTTGCAGTTGAAAGACAAAAAAGTGGCTATTGAAAGTTATAAAAAAGCGTTGGACTACGCCAAAGACAAACCGGAAGAAGTCATTAAAATCAAAAATGAAATTGCCAAAGTATATGTCGCAGACAATCAGTTTGATAAAGCACTTGCAATTAACGAAAAACTGTTGGCCGACGCTAAAACCAATAATAATTATACGGCCGAAATAAAACAGCTGCAATCTTTGGCGTCTCTTTATTTTAAAAAGGAAGAACCTCAAAAAGCCATTTCGTCTTTGAAGAATGCATACGATTTATCATTCCAAAAAGGAAATTCGGCGGAAGCCAAAAAAAGCTTGTCTTCTTTGATCAAATATTACAAAACAAAAGGCGAGGACAAAGAAAGTATGGCTTTGTACGAACAGTTTTTTGATAATTTCGAAAAGCTGATCAAGTCTGATACGACTTTGATTGATGCTAAAACATTTCAGATTACTGAAGATAAAATTCGACAACTTGAGAAAGAGAAGGATTTAAAAGACGAATTGATTTCAAAGAAAAACACTTTCAATTATTTCCTTTTAGGATCGGTTGGTTTATTGCTGCTTTTGTTTTTCTTCATTGCAAAGGCTTTGTATTCTATCAAAATCAAAAACAAAGAAATTGCTTTACAGTCGCTTCGACGTGAAATGAACCCGCATTTTATTTTCAATAGTTTAAACAGCGTCAATCAGTTTATTGCCGAAAACAAAGAATTAGAAGCTAATAAATACCTGACTTCGTATTCAAACCTGATGCGAAATATGATGGAAAACTCGAATAAAGATTTTATTTCTCTGGATAAAGAAGTCGAACAGCTCAAGAAATACCTTGATTTAGAACATCTTCGTTTTCAGGATAAATTTGATTTTGAAATTGTAGTAGATGATTCGCTTGACGCCGAAAGGGTTTTTATTCCAAACATGATTATTCAGCCGAATCTGGAAAATGCAATCTGGCATGGCTTGCGTTATCTGGAAACAAAAGGTTTTCTGTCGTTAAGATTCGAATTTAAAAACAAAAAAGTAAATGTGTTTATTGAAGACAACGGAATTGGTCTGACCAAAAGCCGTGAGCTTAAAACAACAAACCAAAAAATCTACGAATCGCGCGGTTTGAACAATACAAAAGAACGAATTGACCTTTTGAATGAATTGTATAAAAAGGATATTTCGTTTACAATTTCAGAAAAAGAACTTCCGGAAACGGGCACAATTGTTCAGATTGTTTTTCCATTAATTGATAAAATATGATGACGATACAGAAAATAAAAAGTGTTATTGTCGAAGATGAATTGGCAGCGCGTGAAGTACTTAAAAATTATTTGAGTAAATACTGTCCGCAGGTTGAGGTTGTAGGCGAAGCGCAGAATATCAAAGAAGCTGTGCCGCTTTTGCATGAAATTAAACCGCAACTGGTTTTTCTGGATGTCGAAATGCCTTTCGGAAATGCTTTTGACGTTTTAGAAGCGTGTAAAGATTTACAGTTTGAAACCATTTTTGTAACCGCTTTTTCGGAGTATTCGCTGAAAGCCTTAAATCAAAGTGCTGCTTATTATCTGCTGAAACCGATTAGTATCGAAGAATTAATTGTGGCAGTAAATAAAGTGCAGCATCAGATTCTAAATCATGAAATCTTTAATCGAAACAAAATCATTGTAGAAAATTTTCATGAACAAAAACCAGAAAAACAACAAGTAATCCTGCCAACTTTAGAAGGTTTTGAAGTGGTGAAAATGGAAGAAATTGTCCGTCTTCGCGGAAATGGAAATTTTACCGATTTGTATCTCAATAATGGAAGCAAAAAAATGGTCTGCCGTTTTTTAAAGCACTTTTCAGAGATTCTGCCACTGCCTTTTATACGTGTTCATAAATCGCACATCATCAATATAAATTGTGTGAAGTCTTATAATAAAGGCGGAATTGTAACTTTAAATGATGGAACTGAAATAGAAGTTTCGCCAACTTATAAAGAAGAGTTTTTAAAGAATTTTAAATAAGCGATTTTTGCCGCTAAGACGCTAAGACACAAGGTTTTTTTGTTTCACACAGATTTAAAAAGATTTTAGCAGATTTAATATTCTCATTTTTGTCATCCTGAGGAACGAAGGATCTTCGTAAGTAGCTCCGAAACGAGAGCAAATCTTTGTAGAGTTTCTAGCGAAGATCCTTCGTTCCTCAGGATGACAACTGTACGATTACTTTGCGAGCAAGTTAAATTCTAATAAAAAATCTTAGTGTCTTAGCGCCTTCGTGGCAAAAGCCTAAATATTACAAATTAAATTCCTCTTCAAAAGATAAAGAATCATTTTTAACTGCTGTAGAATCCGGAGCTTTTATTCGTATTAAGGAACGGGCATTTCCTGAAATATAAACAGGAAGCTGACCAAGCGTATCTTCCGGAACCAAAAGACCGCGTCTAAACATTAAGTTTTGAAGGAATTTTTGATTCTTTACAGCATAATCTCTAAGATTTCCTTCGTCATTAAACTGATACATAAATTTTCTCGGTTTCGGAATAATCGTTGCCAAAAACAAACATTCATCGACACTCAACGCCGAAGGACTCTTTTGGAAGTAAAAATGACTTGCTTCGCCAATTCCGTATACATTTGGACCCCACTCGATAATGTTGAAATATACTTCAAGCATTCTTTCTTTACTGGCAATTCGGTTGTTTTCTAAAATATAAACCAACAGAATTTCTTCCAGCTTTCGCGAAAGCGTTTTCTCGCGCGTCAAAAACACATTTTTAATCAACTGCATGGAGATTGTACTCGCGCCGCGTGAGAATTTTTTGGTTCTGATGTTTTTTAGAATCGATTGTTTAAAAGCTTCATTGATAAATCCGCGGTGCGAAAAGAAAGACGGATCTTCAGTTGTCAAAACAGATTTTCTCAAATAAGGTGAAATCTGGTCAATCGGCGTATAATTCGGATTTGCATTTCCGACCAAAATTGGGCGTTGCAAAACATTTTGAATAATAGCGCGATAAACAAATTCACCGTTTAACTTATTAAGATCGGCTTCTCCGTATTTTGTAATTTTTAAATTCTCCTTGTTCAGTTTACTGTCAAAAACCAGTGCATTCGGTTTGTTTTTGTTGAATTTGAAATCCAGTTTATAATCAAAATTACCAGTCGCTTCCATTCCCTGAAAATGCGTAAATAATCCATCAGGAAGTGAAACAATAAAATCCTGCGCTTTCATTTTCGGGATGTCAACTTTTAGTGTGTAAACCGTGTCTTTTTCTGTGTTATAAGAAACATAAGGCTTAACTTTTATCTTATTCAACTGCATGGTTGAGGTACTGTCAATTGAAATAAAATCATCACCTAAAAGAAAACGATAGTCAAAACGGGCATTTTTAATCACGACGTCTTTGCTCGCAATTTTCGGGTGATTTATTTTTAGGTTTGAAATGGAAGTATAACCGTCAATATGCAATTCGCTTCCGTCTTTTTCAATGTTTTCTACGTTTAGACGAATCGAATCAAAACTTGCTTTTAAGTTATAACGTTCATCCAGATAGGGAACTTTAATCGCTCCGGTATCTAAATTAAAGAAACGGATATCAGCTTTTTTATTTCTTGGGTCTGCAAATCCTTTTATGTTCCAGCGCTGATCAAAATTTTTGCTTTGAACGTGGAGACTTGTTTCAAGCTGTTTGTTGTTTAAAACCAGTTTATTTATAGCTATAGACGTTTTTTTACCATTGTCATCAATCTTAAAATCCAGGTTTTCCAAGTTCATGTCTGTCGGAACCAAATTTAATAATTTTGAAATGATACGATAAGCAAAAGTGGCATATTTACGTTTTTCATTGGTATCCGTATCTGATTTATCTCTTTTTAAGAAAGCATCAAAATTTCGGATTTTTCCTTTTTTTACCAATTGAATATATCCCTTGTCAATTTTTAAAGTTCCAACCTGAACATCCCCAATTAATAAATTGGAAAGACTGATACTGGTTTCAATTTTCTTTATATT
>SEBM01000066.1 GCA_004296145.1 Flavobacterium sp. | reverse complement strand
ATTTCACTAAGATCATTTAAAGCTTCCTGATCTATTTTTATATTATAAATTCTGGTAATCTATTTTATTGGAAAATCTGAAACCTGATCCCAATCCAACATTCTGTCAGGCGAATTTTTACTTTTTTCAATTCTGCTTAAAACTATTTTTTGATGCTCTTCAGGAATTTCAATAGTATCATCTTTCCAAATCACATCATTTAGCTTCAATTTTTCAGCAGAAGATAATTGTTTTACAACTTTTAGAAGCTCTTTAAAATCTAAATCTACTTTCAAACTTAAACTGTTCATATAATATTATTTAAACCGTTAAATACAAATCTATTAATCAAATACTAAATTAGCTCTTTTTTCAAAAACTTAGCCGTATAGCTTTTTTTATTTTTCGCTACTTCTTCCGGAGTTCCTTTAGCAATAAGTTGTCCGCCGCCTTTTCCACCTTCAGGACCAATGTCTATAATATAATCAGCAAGTTTTATAACGTCCATATTATGCTCGATAACCAGAATTGTATTTCCTTTATCAACCAATTTATTAATTACATCCATCAAAACGCGAATGTCTTCAAAGTGTAATCCTGTCGTTGGTTCGTCCAGAATATAAAATGTATTTCCGGTATCTTTTTTAGATAATTCCCCAGCCAGTTTAATACGTTGCGCTTCACCACCAGAAAGTGTTGTACTTTGTTGTCCAAGTGTAATGTAGCCCAAACCAACATCCTGAATAGTTTTTACTTTTCTGTAAATCTTCGGAATGTTTTCAAAAAACGGAACAGCTTCGTCAACTGTCATATTCAATACATCCGAAATAGATTTTCCTTTATATCGAATTTCTAAAGTTTCTCTGTTAAAACGTTTTCCCTGACAGGTTTCGCATTCTACATAAACATCAGGTAGAAAGTTCATTTCTATTGTTCTTACACCAGAACCTTCGCAGGTTTCGCAACGCCCGCCCTTTACGTTAAAACTAAAACGTCCCGCTTTATAACCACGAATCATACTTTCAGAAGTCATCGTAAACAAGTTTCTGATTTCTGTAAAAACCTCTGTATAAGTCGCCGGATTAGAACGCGGTGTTCTACCAATCGGACTTTGGTCAATATCAATTACTTTGTCAATGTGTTCTAAACCTTCAATTTTTTTATAAGGTTGTGGTTTTTTTACGCCGTTAAAATAATAAGCATTTAAAATTGGATAAAGCGTTTCGTTTATCAAAGTCGATTTTCCACTTCCTGAAACTCCTGTAACGCAAATTAATTGTCCTAATGGAATTTCGATAGAAACATTTTTTAAGTTGTTTCCAGTCGCTCCAGTTAGTTTTAAAAACTTACCATTTCCTTTTCTTCTTTCTTTCGGAATCTCTAATTTCATTTTACCATTCAGATACTGAGCGGTGATTGTATTTGATTTTAAAGTTTCTGCAGGAGTTCCGATACTGATGATTTCCCCACCATATTTTCCGGCTTTTGGACCAATATCAATTACATAATCGGCTGTTTCGATCATATCTTTATCGTGCTCAACCACAATAACCGAGTTACCGATATCACGTAATTGTTCTAAAGACTGAATCAGTTTTTCATTATCTCTTTGGTGTAAACCAATACTTGGTTCATCCAAAATATACAAAACGCCAACTAATTGCGAACCAATTTGAGTTGCCAGACGAATACGCTGTGCTTCTCCACCTGAAAGTGATTTTGAACTTCGGCTTAAAGCCAGATAATTCAAACCAACATTCATCAAAAAGTTTAATCGGTCTTTAATTTCTTTTACAACTTCAGAAGCAATCAAAAGTTGTTTGTCTGATAAATGACTGTTTAAATCCTGAAACCAGGCTGTCAAATCAGAAATATCCATATCACATAATTCCGTGATATTTTTTCCATTTACTCTAAAAAACTGAGCTTCTTTTTTCAGACGTGAACCTTCGCAAACAGGACAATTTACTTCGTCCATAAAATCTTTTGCCCAACGTTTTATGGTTGTTGAAGCACTTTCATCATATTGATTTTTAATGAAATGAGAAATTCCTTCAAAATCAATTTTATAATCGCGCGTAACACCCAAATCTTTTGAGCTTATTGTAAATTTATCTTTTCCGCCATGAAGAATCATGTTCATAGCTTCTTCCGGAATTTTCTCGATTGGGTCTGTAATCTTAAATCCGAATTTTTCGCCAATTACTTCTAATTGCTTAAAAATCCAGGAAGATTTGTATTCACCAAGTGGCGCAAAACCACCGGCTTTTATCGATAATTTAGGATTCGGAATAATCTTTTTTACATTGATTTCATGAACCGTTCCCAATCCGTTGCAATGCGGACAAGCTCCTTTTGGAGAGTTAAAAGAAAATAAATTCGGTTCCGGATTTTGATACGAAATCCCTGTTGAAGGACACATCAAATTTCTACTGAAATAACGTACTTCATTAGAGTCCTGATCTAAAACCATCAAAACATCTTCACCATGATGCATGGCTGTATTGATGCTTTCAGCCAATCTTTTTTGATTGTCTGCAGTATCTTCAATCAACATTCTGTCAACAACGATTTCGATATCGTGAGTTTTGTAACGGTCTAATTTCATTCCTGAAACTAAATCCTGAACTTCACCATTTACACGAACTTTTAAGAATCCTTGTTTCGTAATTTGTTGAAATAATTCGGCATAATGTCCTTTTCTGGCTTTAATTACGGGAGCAAGAATATTAATTCGTTTTCCGTTAAAATCCTGCATAATCAAATCTTTAATATGATCATCAGAATACGAAACCATTTTTTCGCCTGTGTTATAACTGTATGCGTCTGCGCCACGAGCGTAAAGAAGCCTTAAGAAATCATAGATTTCTGTAATCGTACCAACCGTAGAACGCGGGCTTTTGCTGGTTGTTTTTTGTTCGATCGCAATTACCGGAGAAAGTCCGTCGATTTTATCAACATCCGGACGTTCTAAGCCACCAAGGAACTGCCTCGCATACGCAGAAAATGTTTCTACATAACGACGCTGTCCTTCAGCATAAATGGTGTCGAAAGCCAAAGATGATTTTCCCGAGCCTGATAAACCGGTAATTACAACCAGTTTTTCCCTCGGAATTGAAATGTCTATATTTTTTAGATTATGAACTCTTGCACCAAGAACTTCAATAGTATTGTCTTTATCTAGCATAAATTTGAGCAAAACGCAAAGTTACCACTTTGATTTGTTCTTTTAGTACTCGTTTGCAAAAGTTTATGTTACAAATAGTAACAAAATAACGCTAGTATAAAACTAGCGTTTTCGTTTTCTCGTTGCCATATATTCTTCGATAGCTTCTTTGGTTGTGTACCAATTTCGCCCTTCTTTGTAAGCATCAATTTTTCCTGTTCTGGCTAATAAACTGACGTATTCCTGACCATACGGAGCCTGTGGTTCACTCACAATATCTATAATCGGTTGATAATTGTAACTGCTTCCCGGCATAGCACCCAAATAAATATTAAGTGTTCTCTCCAAAGCCTGACACATTAAAAGGGTTAGTTTTTGATAATTACCGTTATTAGCTTGATTTAGTGCTTCATAATATTTTTTGCGGTCATTTTTTAAAATAATGGCGGGCGGGAAACCACAACGCATTAATAATAAATTCATGCTCAAACGTACTGTACGACCATTCCCGTCAAAAAACGGATGAATCCAGACTAATTTATGATGATAAATTGTAGCAAGTTCTATATCGTTTAGATTTAATGGATTTGTATTTACAAAATCAATCAATTCATCGAGATAATCTGAAACTTTATTGGCATTTGGAGGCATAAAATTTGCTCCGGATATACGAACGCCACCATTACGGATTCGTCCGGCAAAATCATCTTCTATAGATCTTAAAACTAATCCATGAATAGAAAGAATGTCAATGCTTCTTAAGTTGTAGTCAGCACTTACAATATCATACAAATAATCAATTGCTTTATCATGATTATGAGTTTCAAAATGCTCTCGAAGGGATTTTCCTTTTATAGTTATTCCTTCCTGAATTACCATTTGTGTTTCGCGCAAGCTCATCGTATTTCCTTCAATACTGTTAGAATTATAAGTCCATTCAAGCGATAAGCTTTCGCGGATTTTATTCAAAGCGATATTGGGCAGTGGTCTGCTGTTTTGCAAATCCTGTTTTTTTTGATACAGCCTTTCAAAGGTTGATTCAAATTCTTCTCTATATTTTAAGTCGATATTCCACATTTCGCCACAAATGTACGTCTTAATATCGGATATATAAAATTTTAATCTATCCGATATTAAGCTTATTCAATCGTCATAGAACGCAGTTTTGTTCTGTAAGCTTCAAGCGCTATTGATTTGGAAATGAAGCCATAATATTTTTCATTTCTGATAACAGGAAGAAATGCTGTTTTTGATCTTTCGAATTTACTCATGACAATTTCCATACTGTCAGTAGAAAAAATAGTTGCCGGAGGAGTTTTCATAACATCACTAATCTTAGTATATTTTACTCTGTAGGTGTTAAAGATAATTTCGCGGATATCATTAAAATGAACAATTCCAACTAAATCTTTATCGTTGTTTACAACAGCAAAAACGACCTGGTTTGAATGTGAAATCAAATCAACAAGTTTACCTAAATTTTCATCCGGGTGCACCGTTAAATAATCACATTGAATAATCGTATCAATATCAAGAGTCGACAAAATATTAGAGTCTTTATTACTTGTAAAAGCGTGACCTTTTTTAGCTAAACCTTTTACGTCAAGCGAATATTTCTCGAATTTTTTAGAAATGGCAAAACTTATCGAAGACACGATCATAAGCGGAATCATTAATCCGTAACCACCTGTAATTTCGGCAATTAAGAATATTGCTGTAAGAGGCGCATGAAATAATCCGCTCAAGATTCCTGCCATTCCAACCATTGTAAAATTACCAATTGGCAATTTTGATAAACCAATCATAGTAATAAATTTCGAGAAAAAATATCCCAGATACGAACCAAGGAACAGAGAAGGAGCAAAGTTTC
Organism: Flavobacterium sp.; assembly: GCA_004296145.1. Classification (GTDB taxonomy): domain Bacteria; phylum Bacteroidota; class Bacteroidia; order Flavobacteriales; family Flavobacteriaceae; genus Flavobacterium. The sequence continues at coordinate 6,679 of SEBM01000066.1, read as the reverse complement.
CTCCGTTTCCACCGCTTCCAATGGTAAGTCCGGATGCGAATACTTTTACCATCATGGTTGCTCCGATAAATAAAAGTAATACCCAGTTGTTATTTCTAAAATCGGCAAATAAAGTATTGTCAAGCAATTTTCCGGGATCTGTTTCAGATAAGGTTTTAATACTTTCATAACCCTCACCAAACAATGTTGGAAATACAAAAATTAAAACGGCCAACATAGCAGAACCTATCAAAGCTTTTCGGTAAGGTCCAATCTCAAGTTTAGAAAAATAATGTTCAACTCTTTGAAAATTTCTAGAATAATAAATGGCCACAAGACCTGTCAGAACTCCTAAAAGTACATAAAATGGAATATTATGATAATCAAAAGTTTGTTGTGTTTTAAAACTCAAAAGAATAGTTTCATCCAAAACAATGGCAGAAACCAAAGCACCAGTCGCAGCAGAAATCATAATTGGGGTAAAGGCAGAAATACTGACATCTACCAGTAAAACTTCAATTGCAAAAAGAACTCCCGCAATGGGAGCATTAAAAGCAGCAGAAATTCCTGCGGCAACTCCACAGCCAATTAGCAATGTTCTGTCTTTATAAGGTAATTTATAATTTTGGGCAAAATTAGAACCAAATGCAGCTCCTGTTATTACGATCGGACTTTCTAAACCGGCAGATCCACCAAGTCCGACAGTTAAGGAACTGGTTACAATCTGAGCATACATCTGCTTTTTCGGAATAATGCTTGCTTTTTTTGCAACGGCATAAAGGATCTGTGAAGTTCCTTTTTGTATACTTCCGTTTAATACTTTTTTTACAACCAGAACCGTTAGTAAAATCCCGATAATAGGAAGAATACTATTGATGAAACTTAGTTTTAAAATTCCGTTAATATAAGTTGCAAAAGAGAAAACGCTGTGTGCGAAGGTCTTCAGGACAATTACGGCAAGAGAACACGATATACCAATTAAAACACTTGATAAAAAAATAAATTGCTTTGGAGTCATTAATGATTGAGCCAAAGCAATTATGCTTTCTAGTCTTCTGAAATATTTTTTTAGCATTCTGTTTTAAAAATTATCGTTTTTACAAAATTAGGTTATAAAACTGTATAAAAAAATAAATTTCAACAACTAAATTAAAAGCCAACTGCTTTATCATCACCTCTAAAGTCAGCGCCACCTTCAAGTTCATTATTTGGAAGAACCAAAATAGCATCGACTTTCCCTATGATTGGTGTTGGGTTTTCATTAATCAGATATTTTTTTGATTTCAATTTTTCAATCGTATTTGGATCAAATGTATCCGGCTCAAATGTAATTAAATCAGGAAGCCACTGATGATGAAAACGCGGTGCATTTACAGCGTCCTGCATGCTTAAATTATATTCATAAACATTTAATATCGTTTGCAGAACCGAAGTAATAATGGTAGAGCCCCCAGGAGTTCCTACGACCATAAATAATTTTCCGTTTTTTTCTAAAATTGTCGGTGTCATAGAACTAAGCATTCTTTTTTGCGGTGCAATACTGTTTGCTTCGTTTCCAACTAATCCAAACATATTAGGAGAACCCGGTTTTGCACTAAAATCATCCATTTCGTTATTTAAAAAGAAACCCAATTCATCACAATAATATTTAGAACCGTAACCATCATTTAATGTAGTTGTAGCAGAAATGGCATTGCCAAACTGATCGACAATAGAATAATGCGTTGTTTCTGTACTTTCGTTATACGTTACTTTCCCTTCCTTTATATCAGATGATAAACTGGCTTTTTCAGGATTGAAAGTTGCCATTCTTTCTTTTAAATAAGTATCAGCCAATAATGCTTTTAGTGGAATTTTGACAAAATCAGGATCACCCAAAAAGTAACTTCTGTCTGCATACGCTCTTCTTTCTGCTTCAACAATTACCTGAATGGATTCGTCTGTATTATGTCCTAATTTTGCTAAATCATAAGGTTCAACCATTTTTAAAATCTGCGCTAAGCAAATTCCACCGCTGCTTGGCGGTGACATCGAAGTGATTTTTAAATCTTTATAAGTAAACTGCAACGGTTTTCTCCATTTAGCTTCATATTTCTCTAAATCTTTCAGCGTAATAATTCCGCCTTTTTTCTGTAGATAATCAACCAGGATTTTAGCGGTTTCGCCTTTATAAAATTCATTTCTGCCATTTTTCTGAATTCTCCTTAAAGTCTTCGCTAAAGCAGGATATTTAATAGTATCATTTTCTTTGAAGATTCTTGATGCATCTGAAGATTCACCATTTATTTTTACAATACTTTCGTGATAGGCATTTAGGCTTTTTTCCTGTTTTTTGGTTACAATTACGCCTCTTTCAGCAAGTGCAATTACAGGTTTCAAAATTTCGGACATTGGCATAGAACCAAATTTTTTATGAACCGCAAAAACTCCCGCTATAGTTCCGGGAACTCCAATTGCCAAGGCCGTTTGTGTGCTTTTGCCTTTAATGACATTTCCGTCTTTGTCCAAAAACATATCTTTTGTTGCTGCCAACGGTGCTTTTTCACGATAATCCAAAGATCCGACATCGCCATTTGATTTTCTGTATACCATAAAACCGCCTCCGCCAATATTTCCGGCAAACGGAAAAGAAACAGCAAGCGCTAATTCGGTACCCACCATGGCATCAAAAGCGTTCCCTCCATTTTTCATAATATCGGCCCCAATTTTAGATGCTTCTTCACGGGCAGAAACCACCATGGCTTTTGTAACCACCAGACCAGTTGGTTTGGCAGGATTTTGTTGCGCGGTGCAACCAATATAGATTAAAGTAAATAGTAATGTTATTTTTCTCATAGCAAGAGTAATTTTTGTTTTGCATTCGCTTTCATATCTTCAAAAAAGAGAGTGAATTCTTGTTCAAATTCAGCATAAAATTCTTTTAATTCTGCGCTGGCAAACTGCATTTTTGATTCGTTTCTCGATCTTCTGTCCATTTGGGTTAAAATCTGATGAATTCCTTCAACTGTACGATAGCTCAAAAGCCAGTTTCTCTGAATCATGTAAGGCATTAAATCCTGTGTTTTTTCAGTCAGCATATCATAGTTTTCATGCAAAGATTTGTAGAATCTATTAATGAAATTTTCGAGTTTTTCATCTGAATATTTGGTCCAGTTTTTGGCCAAAAAATGATCGTACAAAATATCAACAATTACTCCGGCATAATGATGGTATTTTTCATGCAGCCTTTTAGTACTCTGTCTAAAAATATCATGCGAATCGGTATAAGTATCTATAAAACGGTGCAAAATAATTCCTTTTTGGACATCCTCAGGAAAATGTTCAAATTGTTTTCCCCGGATTCCGTCGGCCATAAAATTGCCAATTTTAATTAAATCATTATCACCAGAAAGATATATATGGGCTAAGAAGTTCATTTTTAAAAAGTTGCTAAGATTCTCAGAGGCTAAGTTTCTAAGTTATTTAGTAAATGTATAAAAACTTTTTTAAATGAATTTGTTAGATTTTCATTACTTAAAGTGTATGAGGTTCTAAGATGCTGAGCTACTAAGCTACTAAGATTTTAATAACCTTATCGGCTTAGTAGTTCAGCATCTTAGCATCTTTAAAAAAATCTTAGAAACTTAGCATCTAATAATCTTAGCAACTTTCTCTATATTTGTAATAAAATAACCATAACCCACAAAAATGACTTTAATAAAATCTATCTCAGGAATTCGCGGAACAATCGGAGGTAAGGTTGGAGATAATCTGACACCTGTTGATGCCGTAAAATTCGCGTCGGCTTACGGAACCTTTCTTAAAAATAATACTTCAAAAGAAAAATTAACGGTTGTAATTGGTCGTGATGCCAGAATTTCTGGTCCGATGATTCATAACCTTGTTGTAAATACATTGATTGGTTTAGGAATAAATGTAATTGATCTTGGACTTTCGACTACACCAACTGTAGAAGTTGCAGTGCCTTTGGAGAAAGCAGATGGCGGAATTATTTTGACGGCTTCTCATAATCCAAAACAATGGAATGCCTTAAAATTATTAAATGAAAAAGGAGAGTTTTTAAGCGGTGCTGAAGGGGCTAAAATTCTTGAAATTGCTGAAGCTGAAGCTTTCGATTTTTCTGATGTTGATAATCTTGGAGAAATTACTGTAAATGATGCTTATATGGATATTCATATCGACGAGGTTTTAAACTTGCCTTTAGTTGATGTTGAAGCTGTAAAAGCGGCTAAATTTAAAGTAGTTGTTGATGGAGTAAATTCATCGGGAGGAATCATTATTCCAAAATTATTAGAATTAATGGGCGTTGAAGTAGTAAAATTATACTGCGAACCAAACGGACATTTCCCTCATAATCCGGAACCTTTAAAAGAACATTTGACAGACATCTCTGAATTGGTTGTAAAAGAAAAAGCACATTTGGGAGTTGTTGTAGATCCGGATGTTGACCGTTTGGCTTTTATTAGCGAAGACGGAGAAATGTTTGGAGAAGAATATACTTTGGTGGCTTGCGCTGATTATGTTTTGAGTAAAACTCCGGGAAATACAGTTTCTAACATGTCATCTTCACGTGCTTTGCGTGACGTAACTGTTGGTCATAAAGGAAACTACGAAGCCAGCGCAGTAGGTGAGGTGAATGTAGTAGAATTGATGAAAAAAAATAATGCCATAATTGGAGGTGAAGGAAACGGAGGAATTATCTATCCTGAATCACATTACGGACGTGACAGTTTGGTTGGAGTTGCTTTGTTTTTAACACACTTAGCAAACAAAAAAATGTCAGTTTCGGCATTGAGAGCTTCATATCCTGAATATTATATGAGCAAAAACAAAATCGAACTGACTCCACAAATTGATGTTGATGCGATTTTGGTTGCTATGACTGATAAATACAAAAACGAAGATATTTCGACAATCGATGGTGTAAAAATTGATTTTGCTACAGAATGGGTTCATTTAAGAAAATCAAACACGGAGCCTATTATCCGTATTTATACAGAAGCTCCTTCTCAGGAAGCTGCAGATAAGCTGGCACTTAGAATTATAGACGAAATAAAAGCTGTTGCAGGGATTTAATTTTCTCTCTAAAAACTAAAAAAAAACTCTTTCATTAATTTGAAAGAGTTTTTTGCTTTATAAGAATATGAAATTTAGTTTTTAATGATCTTTATTGATTTTTTAATCTTTCCATATTGAGCATTTACGATATAAACACCACTCGAAAGTTTATCACCAATTTTAATATCTTCATTAGTAAAATAAGTATCTGACGAATAACAAACGATTCCTTTCATATCTATAATTTTTAAACTCAAAGGTTCTGTAATTGCAGATTTGATATGAAGCGTAGATTGATTTTTAACCGGATTTGGATAAACGGTAAATGAATCTTTTTCAAATACCTGATCGTCTGTTCCTAAATTTGTTGCTGCAACATCTATAAAATTAAAATTCATATCGTTTGATTTAAATTTAATTTTCAAATAAACTTCACCTTTTGGCAAAAGTACACCGTCTACCATTTTGTCTGCAAATGTTTGAGTACCACCTGTAGCAGCAAAAGTTTCATCTGTTTTTACAATTACATCATTTACCAGAATATCAAATTTTCCGGAGATTGTTGCAGAAGCTACTCTAAAGGTTAATTTGTAAGTTCCGGCGTTTGCAACATTTAGTATAAATTCGTTCCAGTCTCCTTCATTAATAGAGGAAACTGTCTGAGAGGTTCCTGAATCAGTTGTGTTTATCAATGTAGTTCCTTTGCGACGATAATGCTTGTTTGCAGTAATTCTGCCCGGAACATTCATTTTTTTAGTTGTGTAAGGAACATTTATATACTCAGTTCCGATTGGTTTTAAAACACCACTTGTTGGGCTTAGTAATTGTCCTTCGAGCATATCTGTCCAATCTGGGTTTACTCTGCCTGTAAACCAGGAATATCTGTAGATATCAGGATCGTTTTCAAAACTGGTTAAGATGTCTTTCATAAAAGCAATTTTCTGATCTGCTGTCTGAATGACTCTGTTAGCAAATTCGGTAACCCAAACAGGTCGATTATATTTTTTAAGAAGGCTGGTTACACCAATAACAGAGCCGGCATTATTATCATAAGTATGAAAAGCAATATAGTCGACTTTACAAGTTGGGCATAAAGCAAAAAACTCATCATGCCATTTAAGAGGATCACTATAACCGCCATAATTATCAGGACCATTATAAGCTGGAGAAGCACTTACGATTTCTAAATTTTTGGCGGCAGCAATTTTTTCAACATTTACCCACGCATTTACTGCTTCCTGTGGTGTTAATCTTGCGCCATCATTAAAATTGGGTTCATTATAAGCTAAAATATATTTCGCACCTGCAGGTATATTTGCAATTGTCTGATTAATATCAAAATTGTTGTTCCAAAACATAGGAACAAACTCTACCCCTAAAGTTGGATATGAAGAAACTAATTGAGCATCTAATGCAGTACTTTGTCTACCCGCCGGATAGGCAGAATCATGGCGCAATTTTTCGGCAGATAAATCCTGTAATTGCTGGGCAGCCTCTGTATAGTAGTGATTGGGGCTATACTACCTGGAATCCGGATGTTTATAACCTCGATAATTTTGAGCAAGCTCTACAAGTAGCCATTAAGCAGCGTGACCAAGAGTTAATGCGGCTGGATTTCAACTTTGCTGATTTTCAGAAGCTA
>SEBM01000588.1 GCA_004296145.1 Flavobacterium sp. | reverse complement strand
ATGACCAATTTCAGGAAGAATATACTTTTCGGTTCTACCCTTAACTAGGTTTAAAGTTGTTTCGACTTGTGCTAGTGTCCCATATTCGTCTGCTGTACCTTGTATAAACAATACTGGGCAAGTGATTCTGTGTAAGAAGCACTCAATATTCCAATCTCTATAATTAATCCGTTTCCAGGTATCTGTCCAGGTTGCAAAAATCATATCTACTTTTTCACCGTGATATTTTGTCAATCGGGAAGGTAGATTTGTAGTAACATAGCTCTCAATAGCATCATCAATTCCCTTCAGCGTAATATCTTCAACAAAAATATGTCCGGCCTCACATATCAATCCCCGAATGCGTTCTGGATATTTGCTTGCCATCAGTAATGATATGCTTCCACCATCACTATGTCCAAAAAGGATGATATTATCAAGTTCCAGAATTGACAACAGTTGATTAAGTATGTCAGCCTCTATTTCCAGATAATTTTTTGGCCTTAAAGAGGTTGTCATCGCTGTAGACTTTCCATACCCACATCGGTCATATACAAGAACATTACAGTTGGTGAATTTTGAGATCTGATCAGGAAAATCTCGCCAGAGCTGGACACATCCGAGACTATCGTGCAAAAAAACAATTGTTGAATTTTCAAGTCCATTTTTATAACGGCCGATTGACTTGTAATTTATATTTTCAATAGTCTGCAATTGTTTATACCGATCTATTTTATCTGACGGGATATTCAGATACGCATAATTATATTTTCCGGAAAGATCCTTAAATTTCACCAATAAATATAGTCCTCTGTTATTTAAATAATAAGATTTTCTGGAGTTTTCTGAAATGTAAATTACTTGTATGTAAGACAGAATTATACTTTTGAAAAAATATTCCATCTCCCGCAAATGTTCCAGAAGTATTTCCTGATTTTCGTAATATATAATGTTATTAGCTGCCAGTTCTGGCAATATTGAATTGTTCCAGATGGTTCCAAATCTGTTTTGCTGTAAATTAACCTCAGTCAGAATTTCATCCAGCAATTCGGTATTTTTTTTAGTTTTTTTTCGGAGCAGCTTATTTATTTTCACCCTGAAAAACTCATCTAAATTAGACGAATGAATAGCCAGAAACTTAATTCGTTCGTACAAAGCATTATTAATATCATCAGCTTCATCTAAAATACAACTGTTGAAAGAAAGCCATGAAATCTCTGCGGGAATGATATAGTTCTGCATGTAATACTATAGAATAAGGATTAATTTAATTGTAAATTTCAGTATTATTTAGCTTCGATATTTTAACAAAACAGCCTCTTAACTGTAATTTAAATTTGAGCTAACATTTAAAGCACTGGAAATAAAAAATCCTAATTTATATATATAATTATGAGTTATTAATTATGAATTATATCTCCCTGTGTTTTTATTGTAACCCAAAAAACTCATAACTCATAACTTATAACTCATTAAAAATAATAGCAACTGAAGTCCCCAAAGTCACTTCACTTTCAATCACAAGTTCGCAGTTGATTTTTTCCGCCAGATTCAGTACCAGCTGTAAACCAATCCCAACTCCCTTTTCATTATTCGTGCCTCTTGTAGTAAGATAATTATTGTCCAATATGGCATCGACCATTTCTGTTGTCATCCCTATTCCGCTATCGGTAATAACCAATTTATTTTCTGTACCTAATATGGAAATTGAACCATCTTTTGGAGTGAATTTAATTGCATTCGAAATTATGTTCCTTACAATTATAGTTAAAATCTCTGCATCGCCGTTGATGTTCTTTAAATTCTCAACATCAACTATAATATCGATATTTTTACTTTCATAGGCCGATTTATAGACTTTAACTACCGCTTCAATAATTGTATTAAAATCTATAATAGTGTTCGTATTCTGAATCGTATTAAAATTCAATCTTGCCCAGGTAAAAGTGGTGTCCAACAATTTTAAAACTTCTATAGACTCTTCTTTAACAAGCTGCATCAAATCAATAAATTCCTGCTGTGAGATCTCTGATTGTTCTCCGAGGGAAGAAATTGAAATTAGGTTAGCGATAGGACTTTTTAGGTCATGCCCCAGAATAGATAACATTCTGTCATTGTTAGTATTTGTCTTTTTTAATTTTTCCTGAAGTAATACATCACTGTTTATATTTACAAAAGCTGTAATATGCAGATCATTTACGATAGAACCTTTGACTTCATACCATTTCTTCTCTCCCGATTTACAAGTTAGCTGCGCCTTAATTTTTATAAATCTTTTTCCTTTCCTTTTAACAGCATTTTCTTTTAATCTCCATTGTTTTATAACGTCATTTCGATAAGCTTCATCTGGGTATAATAATTCAACCAGATCCTTTGAATTAGAAGCATCACTCAGTGTATATCCAATTTTATTTGTAAAGTTCTGATTGAAAAACAAATAAGCATTTTCATTTCCTGTATTTTCTGAAATTATAATAGGGTAAGGCAAAAGGTCAGCCAGCTTTTTTAATTCAGAAGTTGAAACTTCAAAACTTTCCTCTATGTACATATTACTTATATCCATTTCTCAAACTCATTTTTATGCATTTCCCGGCGTTTTTTGATTTATCCTTTTCCTTTTAATAAAGTACAATTA
>SEBM01000065.1 GCA_004296145.1 Flavobacterium sp. | reverse complement strand
GATTTATCGCGATTTATAGAATGTAATGAAGCTGAAAATCAGGCTTTTTTAAATGCTTTAATTTTAAAGAAAGTTAAAAAAAAAGAACATCTTTTGTTAGAAGGAGATGTTTGTAATTTTGGTGTTTTTATAGTAGAAGGCTGTATTCGTTATTATTATTTGGAAGATGGTGTCGAATCAACCGGAAATTTTTTCTTCGAAAATAGTTGGTATGCTGATATTGACAGTTTTTTAAACGCAAAACCATCCCTTTTATACATCGAAACTCTCGAAGATTGTGTTATGTATTTTTTGTATAAACATGATTTCGATAAATTGATTCGTGATTATCCGGTCTTTGCTAATTTCTTGCCTAATATGATGGAAAGAAGTATAAGAGGACTTACCAGAAGAAATAAAGCAATGTCAACAATCTCGATAGAAGAACGGTATCTGAGGTTCATTAAGGACCGGCCAAAAGTGATAGAAAGAATTCCACTAAAATATATTGCCAGTTATTTAGGCATAAAACCAGAAAGTCTGAGTCGTTTAAGAACGCGTATTACATTAAACGATAAATCTTAACTTTGGTCAATTTTTAAGAAAATCCCAAAATATACTTTTGCTTTTATAAACCAATAAGCAAAAGTAAAATGAAAAAAATAATAGGCATTGTTTTATGTCTTCTCGGTATAACTTCTTATGCTCAGACAGGAGTTGTCAAAGGAAAAATAATTGACAAACAATCTGAAAAGGCTATTTCCGGAGCAATTATTATGTTAACCGGAAATGATGAAAATCAAACAACATCTGACGAAGAAGGTAATTTCACATTATCTCAAATCCCTGTAGGCCGACAAAGTATTAGTATCACCTTTGCCGGATATGAGAGTACTTCTGTTTCTGACCTTGATGTCACAACGGGGAAAGATAATTTACTGACCATTTCTATGACAGAACAATTTAATTCTTTAGATGAAATTGTCATTACTTCAGCTCCAAATAAAACAAAAGCCGTTAATAAAATGGCAGTTGTTTCTACAAAACAATTTAGTCCGGAAGAGGTTACAAGATTTTCGGGCGGAAGGAGTGATGTAGCACGTCTGGTATCAAACTTTGCAGGTGTTGCAACTAGCGATGACAGCCGAAACGATATTGTTGTAAGAGGAAATTCACCATCGGGAATGTTATGGAGAATAGAAGGAATGCCGGTTCCAAGTCCGAATCACTTTTCTACTTTGGGCACAACAGGTGGGCCGGTTTCGGCATTAAATCCTAATCTTTTGGCTAATTCTGATTTTATGACTTCGGCTTTTCCTGCAGAATACGGAAACGCAATTGCAGGAGTTTTTGATTTAGGTTTTAGAAAAGGAAATCCTGATGAATATGAATATATGATCAGTGCCGGTGCCTATCCTGGATTAGAATTTATGGCAGAAGGACCATTGGGAAAAAAAGGCGGTTCATTTCTGGCTGCGGCAAGATACGGTTTTGTGGGCGTTACAGGATTAGCGGGAACAGAAGCACAGCCAAATTACAGCGATATTAGTTTTAATATTGATTTCGGAAAAAGCAAACTGGGTAATTTTTCGCTTTTCGGAATTTATGGTACTTCGGATATTGATTTTTTAGGAAAAGATATAGACAAAGAAGATCCTTTTGCGGCACAGGATGAAGATGGTTTCGCCAAATCTTCTTTCGGATCTTTTGGGTTGAAACATAATTTAGAACTTGGAATTAATTCTTCTCTAAAAACAATTATCGGATATGCTGATTCGGGTAACACTTATAAAAATGATCGTTATTATGATTTTGGAACTCCCGACGAGAATAAATTACGATTTCAGGATGTCGATAATTCTGAAAGCAGAGTTACATTCTCTACTTTATTCAATTCAAAACTCAGCAAAAAAACAACGTTCAGAGCAGGATTACTTTTAGAAAATTATACACTAAAAGCAGATGTTCAGACCAGAGACAGACAGCAGGACACTGATGGTGACGGCTATGCCGATTTGGTTCAGATCGTGAATAATAACGGAAATTATAATATAATTCAGCCTTTTGCACAGGGACAATTCCGCCTGACGGAAAAACTAACATTTAATGCAGGTGTTCACGGTCAGTATTTTTCTATCAACAAAGAATTTGTTTTTGAACCCAGAACGGCACTTTCTTACGCACTAAATGCTACTAATACAGTAAATTTTGGTTATGGATTGCATCATCAGAGTGTACCGGTTCCTATTTTATTCCTTAATGAATTTGTAAACGGAAATCAGGTTCAGAGCAATAAAAACCTTGATTTGGTGCAAAGTCAGCATTATATTTTGGGTTATGATGTTCGGTTGGCGAAAAAGTGGCGAGGAAAAGTAGAATTGTATTATCAGGATATTAGCAAAGCAGCGGTAGAATCATTTCCGAGCAGTTATTCTTCCTTGACAGAAGGAGCGGATTTTGGTTATTCAATCGATAAAACTTCGTTGTTGAGTAAAGGAAAAGGACACAATCAGGGAATAGAATTTACGGTAGAGAAATTTTTTAGCGAAGGCTATTACGGATTATTTACCACTTCACTTTTTGAAAGTAAATATAAAGGAAGCGATAATATAGAACGAAATTCTCCCTTTAATAATGGTTATGTGATCAATCTTTTGGGAGGAAAAGAGTTTAAAATCGGAAAAGAAAAGAAAAATGTATTTTCAATAGACACCAAATTTACCACCGCAGGTGGACGTTATTACACTCCGGTAGATTTAGCGGCATCAAACAATGCCGGCTACGAAATCAAGGATGATGCAAACGCTTTTAGCAAACAATACGATCCTTATTTGAGACTGGATGTAAAATTTGGAATTAAAATCAACAGCAAAACCAAAAAGAGATTTCATCAGTTTTACATCGATTTGCAAAACGTTACCAATCATACCAATGTTTTTACCAAAGAATATAATCGTTTGACAAATAGTGTCAATCAAAAAGATCAAATTGGTTTCTCTCCGGATTTTGGATATAAATTTCAATTTTAGTTAAACAAAAAAGACTTATCAAATGATAAGTCTTTTTTTATTCGCAGAAATTAAGTTCCAGTTGTTCGGGCAAAAGCCTGAAACTCATTCGGTGGTATTTTGTAGTTCCAAATTCTTTGATGGCTTCCCGATGTTCTCTTGTGGGATATCCTTTGTTTTGCTTCCAGTTATACATCGGGAATTCTTCATGAATTTTGTCCATATATTCATCACGATATGTTTTAGCCAAAACAGACGCAGCCGCAATACTTAAGAATTTAGAATCTCCTTTTATGATACTCTGGTTCGGAATTGATTTTAATAATTCTATTTCGGTTACAGAAAATTGTCTTCCAAAAGTGTTTTTCATACCCAATTTTGCATTCAGGGCACGATTTCCATCCACGATAATAAATTCAGGTTTGTGGTGTAATTTTAATATACATTCCTGCATTCCTTTCATAGAAGCATTGAGAATATTTATTTCATCAATTTCATCCGGATGCAGGTGCGTTACAGAAAAACATACCGCATGTTGTTCAATAATAGGTTTTAACTGCTCTCTTATTTTTTCTGACAATTGTTTACTGTCATTCAGGATTTCATTATTAAAATCAGGAGGTAAAATAACGGCAGCAGCAGTAACAGGACCGGCCAGGCAGCCTCGTCCGGCTTCATCTGTGCCAGTTTCTAAGTGATATCCTGAAAAATTTAACTGAAGCATTTTTCTTTTTTCGCAAATATCATAAAATTTTCCTGAATACTAAAAAGATTGCTTCACAGATGAATTTTAATCCTCCTTATTTTATTATTTGATTAACAGTTTTGTATAAAATTTTTAAACAAATAAAACGTTCTTTTCTATTTGCTAATCTGTTGGTATAATTTGTTGTCTTTTTTTATTTATATGTTTTTATCTTTTACCTTTGCTCAACAAATTTTTGCCGAAATAATTATATATAAAGCTATCAAATGAGAATATTCTTTTTTCTATATCTATTAGTCGTACCTGCATTATTGTTTTCTCAGGAAAAAAAGGCGCCTAAAAATAATCTGGATATGAATACAAAATATTCAAGTATTACCGATACTGTAAAAAAGAAGAAAGCAAAAATTGCTACAATTGACCAATACCAGATTATTACTCTGGAGCATGATACAACGTATGTAGATACTTCTTTGACACTAAAAAGTGCTTACAAACATAATTATCTAAGAAAAGATACTTTTGGACTTTTGCCTTTTTCTAATATCGGACAAACGTATAATACTTTGCAATACAGCCTGACGGATTATTCTCCTTATCCTGAAATTGGTTTTAAAGGGAAACATTTTAATTTTTTAGAAGCAAATCAGATTAATTATTATTCTGTAGCAACTCCATTAACAGAACTCTTTTTTAATTCAACCATTAACAAAGGACAGAATGTAGATTCTTTTATAACATTAAATACTTCTAAAAACCTGAATTTTTCGCTGGCATACAGAGGTTTACGATCAGAAGGAGATTACATCAACCAATTGACAAGTACGGGGAATTTTAGAATGACAACCAGTTATTTTACAACCGACAGAAGATATATTTTAAATGCACATTATACGTATCAGGATATTCTTAATGAAGAAAATGGCGGGATAACAACCACAGAAGATTTTGAAAGCGGAGATAAGAACTTTGCCAATCGTCAGCGATTACAGGTTTATTTGACTGATGCAGAATCTTTTTTAAAAGGAAGACGTTTGTTTTTTGATCACGGTTTCAGAGTCAATCCAAAAGAAGGAAGTAATAATTTGTATGTGACGCATCAGTTCAATTATGAAAATAAGTTTTTTGAATATAATCAGCCAACGGTTACTTCTATAGCTGATAACAGAACAGTTCTGAGATTTGGAGATTCGTATGTTACAAGCGGAATTAAAGACCAGACCCGTTTTGAAAAATTATACAATAAAGTAGGTCTTGCTTATGAAAATGTACTTTTAGGGAAGTTTAATTTTTTTATTGACGATTACAGATCCAATTACAAATACAACCGTATTATATTGGGAGATGACGGAATCAGGATTCCGGATAATTTGTATCTGCAAATTAACAACGTAGGAGGTCAGTACGAATATCAAAAGAATAAATGGAATGGCCGCTTTTTGTATACAAGGTCAATTACAAACCAGTCTCTTTCAGATTTAGATGCAAAATTGCGATATGATTTTAATGATAAAATCAAATTCGATTTTAGATATAGAAATATAAACAAACTGCCAAATAACAATTATAATTTATACCAAAGCAGTTTCTTAGAATACAATTGGTCTCATAATTTTAAGAACGAAAAAATAAATACACTTAGTGCAAAAGTTTCGACTCCATGGCTAAATGCTGAGGCTCAGTATACAGTTTTAAAAGACCATCTTTATTTTGCAGATGTTTCTAGTCCGGGTCAAAAAGATTCACTAACTCAAATTATACATCCGGATCAATACGGAAACGTTATTAATTATTTATCTCTAAAAGCCAGCCGTGAATTTAAATTTGGACGATTTGCATTAGACAATACACTTTTATACCAAAAAGTAGATCAGTCAGATTTAATTTTGAATGTTCCTGATTTTGTGACCAGAAATACATTTTATTATTCAGGTTACTTTTTTAAGAAAGCATTATACATGCAATCTGGAATTACATTTAACTATTTTACAGCATATTACGGTAACGATTATAATCCTGTTATTGGAGAATTTTTTGTTCAGAATGAGAAGAAAATCGGCAACTACGCCAACTTTGATTTCTTTGTGAATGCAAGAATTCGTCAGACAAGATTTTACTTAAAACTAGAACATTTTAATGCTGCTTTTTCAGGCAACAATTATTATTCAGCTCCTAATAATCCTTATCGTGATTTTGTTATCCGATTTGGTTTAGTTTGGAATTTCTTCCAATAAATCGGAGTTTAGTTTTCAACATTAAAACCAAAATAAATTTAAACATAATGGACTTTTCAAAAAATATTTTAGAAACAATTGGTAATACGCCATTGGTAAAACTCAACAAAGTTGTTGCTGAAATTGATGCGCTGGTACTGGCAAAAGTCGAAACATTTAATCCGGGAAATTCTGTAAAAGACAGAATGGCCGTAAAGATGATTGAAGATGCAGAGGCTGACGGAAGATTAAAACCGGGAGGAACTATTATTGAAGGAACTTCTGGAAATACAGGAATGGGATTGGCACTTGTTGCAATTATTAAAGGATACAAACTAATTTGTGTAATCTCTGATAAACAATCAAAAGAAAAAATGGATATCCTGCGTGCTGTTGGTGCAAAAGTAGTAGTTTGTCCTACAGATGTTGAACCTACAGATCCAAGATCCTATTATTCGGTTTCAAAACGCCTGGCACAGGAAACACCAAATTCATGGTACGTAAACCAGTATGATAATATGTCAAATTCTTTGGCGCATTATGAGCAGACAGGTCCTGAAATCTGGAAACAGACTGATGGAAAAATTACGCATTTTGTGGTTGGAGTAGGAACCGGAGGAACAATTTCGGGAGTTGGAAAATATTTAAAAGAAAAAAATCCAAACATCAAAATTTGGGGAATTGATACATACGGTTCTGTTTTTAAAAAATACCATGAAACAGGAATTTTTGATGAAAACGAAATTTACTCTTATATCACAGAAGGAATTGGAGAAGATATTTTGCCTAAAAATGTTGATTTTTCTTTAATCGACGGATTTACAAAAGTAACAGATAAAGATGCAGCTGTTTACACCAGAAAAATTGCTTTGGAAGAAGCTATTTTTGTTGGAAACTCAGCCGGAGCATGTATAAAAGGATTATTACAGCTTAAAGAACATTTTAAGCCCGATGATGTTGTTGTTGTACTATTTCATGATTCAGGAAGCCGTTATGTAGGTAAAATGTTCAATGACGACTGGATGCGCGAACGTGGATTTTTGGAAGAAAGCGTTACAAAAGCAGAAGATGTTATTAAAGATCATATTGACAAAGAATTAATCGTTGTTCGTACAGAAGAATTGGTTTCGCACGCTATTGAACGTATGCGTAAATATAAAATTTCGCAAATACCGGTTGTAGATATCAACGGTTTTGTAGGTTCTGTTGATGAAACAGATTTGTTCAGAAGTTATGTTGCTGATAAAAATGTAGCCGAAAAACCAATTAAAGAAGTAATGGGAAAACCTTTTCCTATTGTTAAAATGGGAACGCCAATCGAAGAAGTTTCAAAATTATTCAGCAAAGAAAATGATGCTGTTTTAATTGAACTTGAAAATGGTAATCACCACATTATCACTAAATATGATATTATAGGATCTATCAAATAAGATCACAGTTAATAACTTTACAAATCCATAAATCTAATATAGAAGTTAGATTTATGGATTTTTTTAGCTTCACAAAAAAAAAATGAATTTTATCGCAATAGATTTTGAAACCGCCACAGCTTATCATCCTTGCTCGGTCGGAATCGTTACTGTAGAAAACGGAATAATTACGGATGAGTTTGTGACTTTAATTAAACCGCCAAATAATGAATATAACCCATTTACAATTCGTGTTCACGGAATCTATCCCAGAGATACTGCAAACGCAAAATCGTTTTTGCAGGTATATCCTGAAATCGAAAAGAGATTAAAAAACAAAGTGGTGGTCGCCCATAACGAAAGTTTTGACCGCAATGTTCTGATCAAATCAATGGCGCTGCATGGTTTACAATATGAAGATTTAAATATTGCTTCTAAATGGGAATGCACGGTTAAAATTTATAAAGCAAAAGGATTAAAACCAACGAAATTAAGTGATTGCTGTCGCGAAATGAATATTCAGTTAAACCATCACGAAGCCTTATCAGATGCAAGAGCATGCGCTAAATTGTATATGTTGAGATAATTTCTAAATACATTTTGTAAGATTAGTATTATTTTATTTATTTTTAAAGTTTTTATGAATTAAATATAAAAACCTAAAAATGAAAGAAGACTTTCTTCATTATCTCTGGAAATTCAAAAAGTTTGAAACACTGAATCTAAAAACGACTCAGAATGAATCCCTCACTATTCTAAAAATCGGCGAATATTTAGAACTTTCAGGCCCGGATTTCTTTAATGCACAAATTATAATCGGAAATCAAAAATGGGCTGGAAATGTAGAAATTCACCTAAAATCTTCTGATTGGTATTTGCACGGTCACGAAAAAGATCCTGCTTATGAAAATGTAATATTGCACGTAGTTTGGGAACACGATACAGAGATTTTCAGGGAGGACAATACCGAAATTCCTGTTTTAATTATAAAAGATTATGTTACGCCAGAAATACTGAACAGCTACTATTCATTAACAAATCCAAAATCGTGGATTTCCTGCGAAAAAGAACTTGCACAAATTGATGATTTTGTTTTTGGAAACTGGAAAGAACGTTTGTTTTTTGAACGCTTAGAGCGAAAATCTAAATTTGTATATGATTTACTCGAAGAAACGAATCAGGACTGGGAAGCTGTTTTATTTTGCTTTCTGGCGAAGAACTTTGGCTTAAACACAAACGGAAATACCTTTTTGCAAATTGCCAAATCGATTCCGTTTTCCATTATCAGAAAGGAAAGTTTTGAAATCGAAAACTTGGAAGCATTGCTTTTTGGAAGTTCCGGATTATTAGATGCAGATAAACAAGATGTATATTTTAATGATTTGAAATTCAGGTATTTTTATCTTCTGCATAAATATCAGTTACAAAAAGTATACACAGATCCGTTACAGTTTTTTAAACATCGCCCGGATAATTTCCCAACAATAAGACTCTCACAACTAGCCGGTTTATATAACAGACATCAAAATTTATTTTCAAAAATAATTGCCTTAAAATCGGTTAAAGAAGTTTATGAATTATTTAGTGTGTCGGCCGGTTCGTATTGGAATAACCATTATCAATTTGATAAAGAAAGCCCCAAAAAAGCAAAGCCGTTGTCTAAAGCATTTATAGATTTGATTATTTTAAACACAATTATTCCAATTCAATTTGCTTATTCAGAGCGAATGGGAGAGCCTGTTTTTGAAGATTTAATTATATTTATGAAGGAAGTTCCACCGGAGAAAAATTCAATTATCGAAAAATTTGATTCTTTTGGTGTCATTTCTAAAAATGCATTTGAAACACAATCATTATTACAGCTTAAAAACGAGTTTTGTAATAATAAGTCATGCCTAAAATGTGCAATAGGAATGGAATTATTAAAGAGTAATTAGAACATAAAAGGATGCAGTAATTTTGTACTTTTGCTAATCTATTTTTAAGTTAGAATCTAAAATCTTAAGTCTAAAATCTAAAATTATATATGTCAGCTATTATAAAACTTAAATTCTTTTTAGAAAAATATGGATTTCATGTATCTTCCAGATTAGCAGATAAGCTGGGAATGCGTGTAACAAGTGTGAGATTATTTTTTATCTATATCTCTTTTGTAACAGTTGGTCTTGGTTTTGGAGTTTATCTGACCCTGGCATTTTGGATTCGGTTAAAAGATTTAATACGGGCAAAACGAACTTCGGTTTTTGATTTATAAAAAAAAACTCCAAATGAAAATTTGGAGTTTTTTTATGAAATTATTTTGTCTTATTCAACATTCTCAGTGTTGTTAAGTCTTGATCTTTTTTTGCTGTATCCAAAATAAACCAAAATACCAACGGCTAACCATCCAAGAGATAATAATTGAGCATCATGACTCAAATTAATCATCAAATAAGTGTTGATAGCAATACCAAGAACTGCAATAATTGGCAAAGCAGGAACTTTAAAAGTTCTGGTTAATTGAGGCTGTTTTACTCTTAAAATCCAAACCGCAATACAAACCATTGTAAAAGCGAATAGAGTTCCAAAACTAGTCATATCTGCCAATTTATTGATTGGTGTAAAAGAAGCAACAGTAGCAATGATACCTCCTAAGATAATTAAGTTTGTTCTTGGAGTTCCTGAGATTGGGTTTACTTTAGAAAAAACAGAAGGAATTAATCCATCTTTAGACATACCAAGGAAGATTCTTGATTGTCCCATAATCATTACCATTAATACTGAAACCAAACCAACAGTAGCAGCAATAGTGATAATTAATCCAGCCCATCCTTGTCCGGCAATATCAAATGCATAAGCAACCGGAGCTTTAATAGCGTCAGGATATTTTCCTAGTGGATTAAAATCTTTATAATTCATCATTCCTGTCAATACTAATGAAACAAGAATATATAATGTAGTACAAATTAAAAGAGAAGCAATAATAGCAAAAGGAACATCTTTTTTAGGATTTATAGCTTCACCTGCTTGTGTAGAAACAGCATCAAAACCAACATAAGCAAAGAATATTGCTGCAGCTCCCGATACAATTCCGGCAATTCCGTAAGCATTGTGAGTAGTTTCTTTTTCAACGATTTGAGTCGCTTCAGGAATAAATGGAGACCAGTTTGCAGTATTAATAAAGAAAAGACCGGCAACGATTACAAATATTACAGCAGAAACTTTAAGGATAACAATAAAATTGTTTGCTTTAGCAGCACTTTTTGTTCCTTTAATAAGTAATGAAATTACTAAAACTACGATTAAAAAAGCCGGAAGGTTCATAGAAAACCCTTCTCCGGTGTAACTTGCTGGATCAGTTGTAAGCCATTCCGGTAAGTAAATATGAAACATTTTGAGTAATTTATTAAAATACCCGGACCAGGAAACTGCGACAGTCATAGATCCCATTGCATATTCAAGAATAAGTCCCCAGCCAATAATCCAGGCAAAAATTTCTCCAATTGTACCATAGGCATATGCATAAGCAGAACCTTCAACAGGTAAAATAGAGGCAAACTCAGAATAGCAGAGAGCTGCAAAAACACAGGCAATACCTGCGATGATAAAAGAAAGTGCTAATGCCGGACCTGCATGGTAATATGCACCAGTACCGGTAAGGACAAAAATTCCTCCACCAATAATGGCTCCAACTCCAATGGCAGTAAGGCTCCACTTTCCTAAAACCCTTTTTAAATCACTTTTTTTCATATCCGCCTCAAAAGCAGATATGGGCTTAACTCTCATTATTGACATATATAATATATAATTCATATAATGTATTGATACGCGTTTTTTTAATACCCGAACTAAGCGAGGCTTGGTTTATACAACTGCTGATTCGCGCCGCGTGCCCCGGCAGCGTGTTGCTACCTGCGCCAGACCGTAGGGCAGAGTGGAATTGTTCGATGCCGCAGCCCCATTGCGCGCCCCTGTCGCCGGCGCGGTCGCTTCGGCCGGCGAACGGTCGGAGAACGTCACGCGACCATCCGGCCCGACGGAGCGGTACACCTGCTGCGCATGAACGGCATTGCCGAGCGAGCCCAGCAGAGTTAGCGACAGTAAAGCAACCGATGACAAGGTGTTCATGCGTGGGTTCTCCTGAGTGACTCGGAAGGACGTCGATTGATCAGTCAGATTGGGCCGTGGTGTCAGGCGGCGACGCTGCTCATGCCCTGGTGGCGCAGCAACGCATCCAGGCTGGGTTCGCGTCCGCGGAATGCCTTGAACGAATCCATGGCCGGGCGGCTTCCGCCAGCTTCGAGAATCGCCTCGCGATAGCGGCGTCCAACTTCTGGGTCGGGCAGGCCATCTGCGCCAGCCGATTCTTCAAAAGCGGCGTAGGCGTCTGCACTGAGTACCTCGGCCCACTTGTAGCTGTAGTA
>SEBM01000587.1 GCA_004296145.1 Flavobacterium sp. | reverse complement strand
TAAAATAATATAATGAATAATGGATGTTGTAAAAATCCTTTTCATTTAGTAGTAATTTAGCCTTATCTAACCATTCAAGTTTTTTCTCAAATGAAGATTTATCTACAGTAGCATTGAAAATGTAAGCAGAGAATTTAAACAGCTTAAATTCTGAGTTTTCAATTTCGGCCAATAAACCATTTTCAATCTTCACCTTTTTCTCCATAGCATTCTGAATTTGTATTTGCAGGTCAAATTCTTGCCCAGAAATACTTGGTGATAAAAGATTTATTTTGTTTGAATGATACAACGCTCTCTCTGCATTATTTAATCTTTCACACAACGTCTTAGCCACCGAATGACTTGAATATGATTCATATTCATTTCCGATTAAATTTTCTCTTAATTCACAAGCAATTTCTATGCTTTCTAGCGCCTCTTTGAATTTATTTAGGGAAAATAAATACCCTGCTTTTCTTTGATGTAGTCCCGCTTTAAATTCTTTATCTAAATTGTTTTCAGAGTCATATAGTTGAATTGCATCGTCAATAAGTTTTAAAGCTGTATTAGGATTATTTTTCTCATACATCCTTGAAACGAAAACCATATCTGTAATGGTTTCTTGTTTTTTGCCAGCCTCTAAAAATTTATCTGCGGCTAAATTGTGGTATTGAATAATGTCTTCTTCTGATGTTAATATTTTAGCAAGTCCACGATATGCATATGCTTTATCAATAGCGGAAGTGTTATCGTTAGCAATTACTTCTTTGTAAATATTATTAGCACCATTTATTTTACCATTTTGAGCAAAAGCATTTCCTTTTGATAATTGAATACTCTGCTTCATATCCTCTTCAATAGAATCTCCAAATTCTGAAAGAAATGATTCTATTTCATTCTCAACTTTCCCAAAACTAATTTCTTTTGATGCGACAACTATTGTGATTAGTAAAAAGTTCTTTATTTGCTCTTTATCTAACTTCGTCTTGTCAAGGCGTAATAAACTTTCTAAAATGGGTGTCTTTGAAAATTGCAAAGTCCATTTATTCTCTTCTAATAATTTGTAAGCGTCAAGATGGCTGTTGTTTTCTATTAGTGAGTTGAAGTCGGGAAGCCATTTCTCCGTAAATCCTTTCGTGAATAAATTCTTTAAGGTCTTTGAGATTTGTAAATTGATTTCATCACCTTTTGATTCGCTCTCTCCGTCAGTAATTTTTCCCACTGTTTTTAGAGAGTTCAAGTCAATTTGAAATTGTATTGATGTCTTTTTTTCGCTCATATTGTTTTGAACTTTACTGTCGAAATGGTGCCCAGCTATTGGTTATGGTTTGCACTGTCGGTCCAGTATGGTTGCACCTAACTCTTCGCTTGGGGCAACTTATTCGTTTATAAACGAATATACACGATTAATTTCCGAATATTAAATATTTAAATGCTATGCAAATTTGGTTTGAAGCACCGAATTTTGTGTTATAAACCTGATGGAATGGAAATCCTTTTCTCTCCTAAGGCTTCGCCTGAGAAAAGATTGGAATGTACAGCAGGACATGCGTTAAAATGAGATGCGGAAACTGATTTTCTAAAAATATTTATAAAATGGCGCTTCGACTACCAGCCACGGCAGGCAGGCGCTCAGCGTGACAGTTTTTGTGAAATACGTTTAAAACAAACCTTTAATAAGCTGTTCTACCGATAAACCTTCTGCCTCTGCACGGTAGTTACGCACAATTCTATGTCGTAAAATGGATTCGGCAACAGCTTGCACATCTTCAATATCTGGAGCATATTTGCCCGAAATAGCGGCATGGCATTTTGCGCCTAATACTAAAAACTGCGAGGCTCTCGGACCAGCTCCCCAAGATATGTAATTGTTTACAGTTTCAGATGCATGCGCTGTATTAGGGCGGGTTTTAGAAGCCAATTTAACGGCATATTCCAACACATTATCCGTAACTGGAATATTTCTAATCAGCGTTTGAAAATATTGGATTTCTGAAGCAGAAATTATCTTCTCAAGTGTAGGTTTTAAATTGCTCGTGGTGTTTTTTACAATAGTCAGTTCATCGGCAAATGCCGGATAATCTAACTTGATGTTAAACATGAAACGGTCTAATTGTGCTTCTGGTAGGGGATAAGTTCCTTCCTGCTCAATGGGGTTTTGTGTAGCCAAAACAAAAAATGGCTGTGGAAGTTGGTGTGTGTGACCAGCCGCTGTAACCGCTTTTTCTTGCATGGCTTCTAAAAGTGCTGCCTGCGTTTTTGGCGGTGTACGGTTAATTTCATCGGCTAAGATAATGTTAGAGAAGATTGGGCCTTTTATAAACTTAAAATGACGATCTTCTCCTAAAATTTCTGCACCAATAATATCGCTAGGCATTAAATCTGGCGTAAACTGAATACGGTTAAAATTCAGGTCTAATACGCTAGCAACAGTTTGTACCAACAAGGTTTTTGCTAAACCCGGAACGCCAACTAATAAACAATGTCCGTTGCTAAAAATAGCAATCAGCACCGATTTAATAATTTCATCCTGACCAATTACAACTTTGCCAATTTCGGCTTGTATTTTATTGAATGATTGGTGCAGGGCGTCTACGGCTTCTACCTCGTTGTTAAATTGCATTTATTCTTTTTTGTCTTT
>SEBM01000586.1 GCA_004296145.1 Flavobacterium sp. | reverse complement strand
GTTTTTAATCTCTTCAAAAATTTCATGTGCGCTATCGCTACCTTTTACATAGGCCCAAGTTAATTCTTCCAATTTGTTGGTTATTTTTCCCATTGCAGAAATTACAATCAACAAATTTGTACTTGGATATTTTTGGATAATACTTGTGATGTTTTTGATGCCATCTGCATCTTTAACAGATGCTCCGCCGAACTTAAATACTTGCATTAATTGTTTTCTGATAAAATTGTGTTGGGTTTTGCTATTCCTTTTAGTTGATTAAAAGGGATAATGAGTTCTGTAGTTCCGTAGGCATAAGCTTTAATTTCATAAGGATTATATAGGAAAACTAATCCTTTATCGTTAACATAGAAACTTTGAGCAAAAGCAAATTTCCCTTGATCAAAGAAATATTTATCAGCTAAAGGCTCTGTTGGGGTCAACTTTTCGTTCTTACGGAAAATAGCTTCAGCTACCGATAGTAATTTAGATTTTTGATCAGCTTGTATTAACGAATCAAGCGTAATAGGTTGGTTTGTTTTAGGGTTAAAATTTATAAAAGTAATGCTCGAATTTGGATGAGCACCGCCAGCATAATCGCCATGGAGGTATCTCAGTGCGATGTAGTTTGAACTTTGTTTTAAAACACGAACATCAATAATTAAAAACCATGATTGAGGAGTATTTTTGTTATCATTAACAAAACTATCGTAACCTCTTATAAAACTATTTGCGATTTCTTGGTAAGAAATAATTGATGGATCCTCTTCAGAAAAATAATCTAAAATCTTTCGCTGGATATGTTTGTTTAATGCATCGTTTTTAAATACAGGATATTTTACTGTTGCTTTTGCTGTGTCTCTTAGTTCTGTATCAACTTTCACAATATTTTTGCTGTAAACTTTTACCGAATCATAATGGTAAGTTAAGGTGTCTACTTTTGTTTCAATATCTGATGAAGTTTCTGCTTTTTTTTCATTTCTACATGATACAAAAAGAATGATACCTACAACAAGGATGATTAGTTTTTTCATATCAATTGATGTGTTTTTTCTTTTGAAAATGAAGCGTTTAACCAGCCGCTTTCAATGGCTGCATTATATTTGTTATAAAAATTAATCGCTGGTACGTTCCAGTCCAAAACCTGCCAAGTCATACCGTTATAATCGCCGTTTTTTGCCTCTTCAACTACTTTTTCGAAAAGTATTTTGCCAATTCCTTTTCCTCTAACATCTTCCGTTATAATAAAATCTTCTAAATATAAACGTCTGCCTTTCCAAGTAGAGTATCTGGTATAAAATAAAGCAAAACCTAAAATTTCGCTATTTTCTTCGGCAACAAAAGCTTTCCAAACAGGATTTTCGCCAAAGCCAGCATCAATAAATTCTGCTAAAGTAACAGTTACCTCTTCGGGAGCTTTTTCATAAACAGCTAATTCATTTATGAGCTCCAACAATCTTGGGCAATCTTCTTTAGTTGCAACTCTTATATTAATGTTCATATTTTTCGTTGTTTTTATTGTTTAATCGTTGTGAGTTGTTCGTTTATCGTTTTGCTATTTAACGAAAAACAACAGACGAACAACGTTTATTCTGCCTTGTAGTGCTTAATCACTCTTTTGCCAAAAATGCTGCTGCCAATTCTAACCATTGTACTCCCTTCGGCTATTGCCAATTTATAATCAGATGACATGCCCATCGAAATTTCTTTAAAGCTATCTTCTTTTCTAAAAAAGCTCATTTTTATACCATCAAATAAAACCTTCAGTTCCTGAAACTCAGCTTTTGTTTGCAGTTCTGAAGCGGTATTTGTGGCAATGCCCATTAAACCAACAATACGAACATTTTTGAATGTAGCAAATTCTTCTGTTCTTAATATTTCAATCACTTCATCAAAACCTAAACCAAACTTAGTGTCTTCATCTGCAATGTAAATTTGTAATAAACAATCAATTACTCTGTTGTTTTTTGCTGCCTGCTTATCAATTTCTTTAAGTAATTTAATGCTATCTACAGATTCGATCAGTTTTACAAAAGGAGCAATGTATTTCACTTTATTGGTTTGCAAATGACCAATTTGGTGCCACTCGATATCTTGCGGTAATTGGGCTTGTTTTTCAACCATTTCTTGCACTAAGTTTTCACCAAAAATGCGTTGTCCGGCATTGTAGGCTTCCAAAGCGGCATCTGCCGGATGGTTTTTAGAAACAGCCACCAACTTTACTCCAGCTGAGTCTAATTCATTTTTATATTTTAATAAGTTATCTGTAATGCTCATTTATCAGTATTTTTGGTAAAATTAACAACCTTAGCTTAATTTGGCTAAGAAATAAGAAGGTTATTACAAATAATGAACAGAATTTTTTATTTCATCATCATATCTATATGCTTTTATGCTTGTAAACCAGGCATCCCGAAAGACATTATACAGCCAGATAAAATGCAGCAAGTTTTAATAGATATTCATTTAGTAGATGGATATATTTCTACTTTGCCTAGTTTGGATACAGCTAAAAAAGTCGGTTCATCATTTTATAAAGGAATTTACAAAAAATATGATATCGATTCGGCGATATACAATACAAGCATTAACTATTATTACAAACATCCAGATTTAATGAAAAAGATGTACGATAGTATCTCTGTAAAACTATCT
>SEBM01000064.1 GCA_004296145.1 Flavobacterium sp. | reverse complement strand
CGCCCACAGCGTATGCTTTTTTTTATTACCAGTTTTTTTTTAAAGGAAAATTTAAGAATACTTATTGAATCTTGGGTATAAGCATTGAAATTCCTGGAAATAACTCGTAGACCTTAAATCAGGACTAATCTTACAAAACGTTATAATATCGGCATCAAATACAAACAAAACTTATCTTGGGTAATGAAAAAAGCCTCTAAAATCAATAATTTTAGAGGCTTTGCAATTTAAAGTATTTTTTTTGGTTGTTTATTTTTTGGCTAAAAAAAAGCATCTGTTATTGGCAGATGCTTTTAAGAGATAATTATAGTATATTAAGCTATCACTACATTTACTGCGTTAGGACCTTTACGGCCTTCCTGGATATCATATCTTACCGCGTCATCCTGGCGAACGTTTTCTGATAAACCTGAAACATGGACGAAAACTTCGTCACCTCCATTACTTGGAGTAATAAATCCAAAACCTTTTTCTTCGTTGAAGAATTTTACTGTACCTTCTTGCATTTTATAAATTTAATTTTGTTAAAGGTAATCTATTTTAGAATACATAATTGAAAAACAGCATTTTATATTTTTTTTTATTTGAGAATTGAAAAAACTATTCAATAATGCAAAAATCCAAATCTGATTTTGAATTCAAAGTAAAATCCCGTAAAAATTTATTCTGGTTTCCTTTGAATAATTCACTCTTAATAAGCTGCAATTAAAATCATTATTATAATTTACTACGATTTTCAGCCGGGATATAAATATTAAAAACGGCTCCTTCATTTAACTTCCCGCTGGCTGTAATAATCCCGTTGTGATTCTCTACAATTTTCTTTACAATAGCCAGGCCGATTCCTGTACCTGAATATTCCTCTGGATGATGCAGTCTTTGAAAAATCATAAAAATAATTTCATTGAAATCCGCGTCAAAACCTATTCCGTTATCTTTAAAGTGTAGATGCCAATAATCACATTTTAGTGAACTGTTATTCAAACTAAGCAGTTTAAAATCATTATTTTTGATTATAGTAGATTCTATGATAATTTGCTGTGTCTCATTGAGGGCTGAAAATTTTAGGGAATTACTTAGTAGATTATGAAACAGCTGTCTAAATTGAAATAATATAACATTTACCGGCACCAATCCTTTAACTTCTATAACGGCCCGTTTTTCTGAAATATCATCTTTTAACTCCTCTTTTATATCTTCAATAATAGTCCGAAGATCATTGATTTCATAAGGATCTTTTACAATACTGACCCTTGAGAAATTTAATAAATCTTCTATAAGCTGTCGCATTCTGGTTGCTGCCACATGTATTCTTTCAATATTGCTTTTTCCTGAGGGACTCAAATTTTCCATCTCTTTTTCCTTAATGACAGAAATAAAAGTTTGGATTTTACGAAGCGGTTCCTGAAGATCGTGACTGGAAATGAAATTAAAAGCCAAAAGCTCTTTATTTGCATTGAGAAGCTCAATAGTTCTTTTTTCTTTTTCAGTATTTTGAATCTCTAACTCCTGATTTGCAAACAGCAGTTCGGCAGTTTGTACTTTTAATTTTTCAAGCAATTCCTCTTTTTCATGTCTTTCTTCTGCTTCTTTTAAAGCGCGGATTACTTTTTGCGGCAGAGCTTCCAGATTCTCTTTTGAAGAAAAATCAGTCACTCCATTTTTCATCAGCATTACCGCATTATGCTCTCCTACTGTTCCGGAAACAATAATAAAAGGAATTTTCAGATTCCTGTTTTGTGCTATTTCAAAAGCAGTTACGGCATCAAATGAAGGTAACGAATAGTCGGACAGTACAATATCAGGGTTAAACAAATCCAACGACTGTTCAAATATTTTTCTTGCGTCTACAACCTCTGAAGTAAAGGACATACCTGATTTTTGCAACTGGCGGACAATTAAACCAGCATCATCTATATTATCCTCAATGATAAGAATTTTGATTTTACTCATTAATTTACAAGGTTGTTTAACATTATTAGAAAATTGAAAAAGTTCTTATATTGGCGGCTGGCTTAGTATCATCCAATACATCCCCATTTCCTTTATAGCATTAAAAAAATTATTACTGTCTACCGGCTTCACTATATAACTGTTTGCGCCCAGACTATAACAATCAGCAATGTCAGGATCTTCCTGAGAAGAAGTTAGTATTACAACTGGGATAGACTTAAAGTCAGGATCACTTTTTACCTTTTCAAGTACCTGTAAACCCGAAATCTTAGGCATCTTTAAGTCTAAAAGAAGAAGTTTGGGATGTGCTTTAGCATTTCTTGTGGAGTAAATACCCCTACAGTACATAAAGTCGAGGGCTTCGGCGCCGTCCTTAACATGCAAAAGTTTATTAGTAAAACCGCTTTTGTTAAGTGCGCGTATAGTAAGCATAGCATCGTCCATACTATCCTCTGCAAATAAAATTTCTATATCGTCGTAATTTTTCATTTATTTTTTAGTTTAACTGTCTATATTAGGAAGCGTAAAGTAAAAACTGGCACCAGCATTTAACTTTGATTTTGCCCACACCTTACCATGGTGCCGGCTTATTATTTTGTGCACAATTGCAAGACCAATACCTGTTCCGTCAAATTCATCCTGCGAGTGAAGCCGCTGGAAAACACCAAAGATTTTATCATAGTAAGTCATATCAAAGCCCGCTCCATTGTCTTTGACACAATAAATTACTTTGTCTTTTTTAAGTACTGAAGTGATCTGAATAAGGGTCTGTGGTTTATATTTTGAATATTTAACCGCATTTGAAATTAAATTCAGCCAAACCTGTTTAATTAAAGACTGGTCTCCAATAGCCGGTTCAAGTTCCTTAATTTCAAATATGGGTATATTCTCCCCTTTTTCGACCATAATTTCATTGATCAATACTTCTACCAATGCAGCCATATTAATTTTGGCCGTGGATACTTGTTTGCGTCCCAGCTTACTAAATGCAAGCAGATCATCAATAAGCAGCCCCATTTTTTTTGAATTTTGAATTACAACATCTAGGATTTTCCTTCCCTCCTGATCTATTGAATCAGCATGATCTTCAATAAAAATTTGTGTATATCCATTAATAGCACGGATAGGAGCTCTTAAATCGTGGGAAACCGAATAAGAAAATGACTCTAATTCTTCCTGTGCTTTTTTGAGTTCATTATTGGCCAGCGTCAGTTCCTTGGCTCTTTTCTCCTGATAGGCAAGCTCTAAATTGGCAGCAAGTAATTCTACTGCACGCTTTTCCTTCTCCACTTTTCTTTTTTGCTTGAGGATATTTTCACTTGCCAGTTTCTTATTTGCGATAATAAGTGCAGCCGCACGCTTTTCTTTTTCCTTACTTAATACCGCAAGCTCTTTATAAGCCGCGACCAATTCTATTGCCCGCTTTTCTTTCTGTTCGTTCTGAAATTCAAGTTCTTTATTGGCAATAATAAGTTCTGCTGCCCTCTTTTCTTTTTCTTCATTTTGAAATGCAAGTTCTTTATTGGCAGCAAGGAGTTTTTCTACCAGTTTTTCATTTTCATTATTTTGAATAGAAAGTCTTTTATTGGCAATTGTCAACTGCACTGCATTATCTTCTTCGTTATCCTGCTTGGAAGTTTCTTGAATAGAAGGAGTTTTTGTTACTATTTTTTGAAAATCGGTATTTCCGGTTTTTGAAGTCTCGGTAGTAAATTGTGATATAGTACTATTTGCTTCTTTCCCTATTTCTTGAAGGATAACCCCTTCTTTAGAAAAAACGGTTTGATCTTCATCTTTTTTTTCCTGCCTGCCCATTTTAATACGTATTGTAAAAATAAGGGCAATAATTTGTTGGAAAACAACCTATATTTTATATTGTTAAATTAATCTTACCAAAGTTTTTGTAAGGTTTTACCATTGCTGCTGAAGTTTTTGTCCGCAGCAATTTATACTATTGAAAGTATGCCTGACGAATATAGTCAAAATAAGAGGAAGAAACTAATTTCTGCACTAGTATTAAATTATAAACCTTTAAATTTCAATTAAAACACTATTTTTTGAGATTTAAAATTTTATATGAACTTAAAACTCTATATTAGTATAAATCCTCTCCTGCGTATCACTATACAAATGTTTTTATAAGTCGGCAGTAGTTTTGTAGTTACCATTTATATACAACATAAACATATTGTACTTATATAAATTTGCCGCAATTTGAAATTATAAAATTAATTTAACAACATTAAATGCTTGACAATTTTCCTTTTTATTTAGGACTGCTAATCGTTATCCTGCTTTTGATTATGCTTGCGCATAAAATTAAAGTAGCGTATCCTATACTTTTAATTTTAGCAGGACTGGCTATCAGTTTTATTCCCGGAGTTCCTGCTATTATTATTGAGCCAGAATTGATATTTTTTATATTCCTGCCGCCATTGTTATATGAAGCAGCCTGGACCGTTTCCTGGAAAGAAATGTGGCGCTGGCGCCGTATTATTACCAGTTTTGCATTTTTAGTTGTTTTCTTATCCGCACTTTCCGTAGCATTGGTAGCCAATTATATTTTCCCTGGCTTCTCGTTAGCATTAGGATTTTTACTTGGAGGTATCGTTTCTCCTCCAGATGCAGTCAGTGCAGGAGCGATTTTAAAATTTGTAAAAGTTCCCAAAACAATATCCTCCATATTAGAAGGAGAAAGTCTGTTGAATGATGCTTCATCCTTAATTATTTTCAGGTTTGCCATGATTGCCGTTGCCACGGAGCAGTTTTTATTTTATAAGGCAGCAGTAAGTTTCAGCTGGATGATTTTTGGAGGTGTTGGAATTGGATTATTGATAGGATGGCTCTTTATGAAAGCACACAAATACCTGCCAACGGATGCTAATGTAGATATTGTACTCTCTTTACTTACTCCATATATTATTTATCTTGCTGCCGAAAAAATGCACAGCTCAGGAGTATTGGCAGTAGTAAGCGGAGGTCTGCTACTGGCCAATAACAGACATCGTTTTCTGACCAGTAAATCCCGTCTGCAGGGAATAAATGTCTGGGAAAGTTTTTGCTTTATATTAAATGGATTAGTTTTCATGCTGATCGGGTTAGATTTACCAGAAATCACCAAAGGACTTGAAGACGTAAGCCTTACCACAGCAATTGGTTATGGCATATTAATAACAGTTGTTTTGATTGTGAGCAGAATTCTGTCATCTTATTTTGCAGTATTTGTTAAAGTGTTTGCAAGTAAATTTGTAAAAACTGATCCGAGTGAAAATCCTGATTTTAAAACGCCTTTTATTCTTGGCTGGACCGGCATGAGAGGTGTTGTATCTTTAGCGGCCGCCTTATCAATACCTGTGTATTTAAATAACGGAAATGAATTCCCGCAGCGTAACCTTATTTTGTTTATCACCTTTGTTGTTATTCTTCTAACGTTGGTCATTCAAGGACTTACACTTCCTTATTTTGTACGAAAAATGCAATTTGATAGTAATGAAGATACTTCATCTCATGATCAAGCCCGAATTCTCTTACGCCAGGAATTAGGTGAATATGCTTTACATTATTTAAAAACCACCTACTCTGACCAGATAGAAGATAATATACCACTGCAGCAGCTTATAGAAAAATGGGAACATCGTAATACTACACTCGATGACGAATCAATAGCAGCAGACCTTAAAATTATATACATAGATCTGCTGAACCAGCAGCGAAAATGGCTTCGAAATAAAAACAAACAAGATCAGTCTTTAGATGAGTCCATAATTAAAAGGCAGATGCACTATCTTGATGTGGAAGAGGAAAAATTACGATATTTTTAAAAGTTAAAACAAAGCATACGCAGTCTTTGCCGAAAGTTGGTTCGAATCGACAAACACTTCCAACATAAACTATTTTCTTTAAAAAATAAAAACTGTAGAGAATGTCCGCCCTTTACTTTTCTTCCTGTAAAAAATAAAGAATAAGTATTTTGCCAATAATTCTTATCATTTCCTTATTTTACTAAATAACATTTTCATTGATTCAGGATCAATTGCTGTCATATCAATTAGTTTTAAAGACTTAACCATTTTAATTGTAGTAGATTTATATTTTTGAAAATGTGGCGTTTTTAAGTGATTTTGATAAGCCTCATTATCAGCGTAAATTTCTAATATTCGTACGTGAACAGAATCTTTTTTCTGATACATTGGAAAAATTGCCAGAACGCCGGGTTCCAATTTTACGGAAGCTGAAGATTCTTCTTTTAATATAGAATTGTATTCGGATACATATTGTGGATAAATTTCAATTTCTGCTATTCGAAGCATTATATCCTTTTTCTGAGCTGAAATTTTTACAGGAGCAAAAAATAATACAGTAACGATAAAATAAAAAAAGCTGAATTTTAAAAAATGACCTTTAAAATTATAAACTGTTTTTTGAGTAAATAAAATCAATTTGAACATATTACTATATTTTGAAAACCCTAACTATTAAATGAGAACAAGGAATTTTGTTGATATTAAAATTACGAAATAAATTAAAAAATCCTAATTAGTACATGTAATTGAATTGAAAATCCCATTTCTAACGAAATGGGATTTTTTATGTTTTTTCTATTATAAAGATAAAACTCCTTGTACGTACAGCATATATTAACAAATGCATAATAAAACATAAAAACCTCGCATTTTTACGAGGCTTTTGTGTTTTATACTTTATCGGTTTTCTTTGCGGGCATGAAAAAATTTCCGCGCTAACGCTGTCTACAGACATGTGCTATAGGATTTTATTTTACGGATTAACTAAATCGGAATCCGGAAGATTAAAAGTTCCCTCTGTAATTGTTATTGCTTTTCCGGAATCTAAATTTCGGACAGTTCCCGAAAAGCTTCCTTTAATACCGCTTTTGCTTATAGACTCAATTTTTACTGTAAATATATCGTCTGCGGTGCGCGTACTATATAAAATGGTTCCGTTTGTTGTTTGAATGGCATAGCGGGCAACCATTTCCTCTTCTGCTGGTGTTGAATAGGTTCCTGCTTTAATATCGCTTCCCAATTTCCATATTTCAAAATCTAATGAAGGCGGAAGCGGTTCTCCAATTTTTGGAAACGGAGTTTCATATCCTCCAATTACAATATGTTCAAAACGGTTATCATTGCCTCCTCCCTGAAAATTTGCATTATAAAAATCCACTTTGCGTCCGTCCAGAGTTGCTCTGAAATAATAGTCTGATTCATTTTTATCTGATCCGCCTTCATCACTTGAACAACCTGAAAGTACTATTGTTGAAATTGCTGTATAAAAAAACAACTGCAACAAACTTGTTATTCTACTTGTAAAAATTCCGGTTTCAAGTCCTAAAAAACCAGGTGTCATCTCATTTCTCATATCTTTATATTTGATTTTAAACAAATTTACTCAGCGCCAATATGAAAAACAATACCTGATTTCATGGTTATTTTGCTTCAATCGGATTGCTTTTCGTTATTTACCGATTACCCGGATTTTGTAATTCGTGACGCAAAGTATATGTTAACAAATGCGTAATAAAATGCAAAAACCTCGAATTGCTGCGAGATTTTTGTGTTCTGTACTTTATCGATTCTCTTTGCGGGCAGAGAAAAAATTTCCGCGCTAATGCTGTCTATAGATCCATGCGATTAGATAATTAACAACTTAACTTGGTTGCATTTTATAATTTGAAACCTCTTTCAGATTTTGAATCATGAATTCCTACTTATCTATTTATAATTTTACGAAGCAAGATTAGAGATAGAAATTTTAAATATTGTTGTTCAACTGAGGCAAAAAAATTGATTTGTTTCTTTGTTCTTAATATTCTGACTTAACTGTACAGAATAGAGTTATTTTCATAATTTTA
Source organism: Flavobacterium sp. (assembly GCA_004296145.1). GTDB lineage: Bacteria > Bacteroidota > Bacteroidia > Flavobacteriales > Flavobacteriaceae > Flavobacterium. The sequence continues at coordinate 4,020 of SEBM01000064.1, read as the reverse complement.
ATTATTGCCGTTATTCTTTATTTCGTAAAACACTTTATTCTGGGAGGTCACCAAAACTGTTTTTTTACCTCTTTTACACTCAAAATACCCCCTCTCTATATATCTGATATCATCATAAATAAGTGGGATAATAATGAAATTTGAAAAATCTACCACTCCTTGTTTTTGTTCTTTGGAAACGATAGCGAAATTTGTCCATTCAAGCATTTTATAATCATCATAGTCTTTACTATTTTCCGATTTTGTTTTATCATTTTGCTGATTTACAGGAGTAATTTCATACGGATTACGGTCATTATCAATTAAGTTTCCATAATAATCAATTCGTCCCTTTTTTCCATCTTTTATAAAGGTATAACACCAATAAGGAAGATTTTTTTCTCGATACAATGTGTCGCACTCAATTGAAAATTGTTTTTCTCCATAACTTCCATACACTGTGCGAGTTTTATTCCTCCGGCCTTGTATTTCTCCTGTTTCTGAAAAATTTAAATCATCTTGTTCTATCGGAATTATTGTGCGACCGCTCAGAAAATCTAAGATTCCTTTTTTCTTATTTTTTGTCACTACCAGTACCTTTTGTTCATTCGCATACCCTTTATTAAAATCAATATTTTTAATATTATCATAAACAAATTCATGAAGCATCTGATTTTTATTGGTAAGCACCCCATATTTAATACCTCTTTTAGCAATGAAATTGATATTGTCCGGCGTATATAAGCTATCATTTACAAAGGGTATTAATATGCTTTCGTTTGCATCAATTACCCCATATTTATTATTCCTTTTAACTATAAAAAGTGTAGTGCGTAAAAAAGGATCGTAATTATGATCATAATGCTCCATTGCTTTTGAATCTTCAAAAATCAAGCGACCATATTTACTATATTTAATCATTTTAACAGTATGATCTTTATCGTCATATTTCCTATCTGAATAACCGCCGTCAATGTCGTCACTAAATTTTGTTGCTGTAGTTTCTAAATCTATTTTTTGTGTTTTTAAATTCAGCAGTTTAATGGTGTTATTGTACCTAAGTATCAAATGATGATTGACGGTTATATCACCAAAATCAAATTTCCAATTGGCAGGCACTATAAACGAAACGATTTTGTTTTCTGAGCCTATAATATCTACTCTGTCTTTAGTCTTGCAAATGAATATTTTGTTGACATACTCTAAAATAACATCTCTTTTTGCTTTGTTGCACCAAACACTATAATGACTTTCAAATGGAAAAATGATTTCCTCATATATGTTGTCTGCTGGCACTAAAACTTTTCCGTCAAAGTTGACTATACCGTATTTATCGCTTTTGACATCGGTCTTAAACTTAAATAAACTAAAAATTATCTTTTGATTTTCAGAAACTTGATTTCTTTCTTTATCATTTTGATAATAATAATCTACTACTGGATAGTTGAACTTGGCAATTTCCAATTTATCGTTAATAGCTCCGTAGAGATCTTTATCTTTATAGATGAAAAATTTATTTTTATATGAAACTATTGGATATGGAATTTGATGCATATTCAAATCCGTATCAAAAAATACTTGTTTTTCGTCGGCAGCGTTTGCGAAAATAAATTTTTGATCATTTTGTGAATACGTATAACGTGCCAATATTGCTCCCGAATCCTTTCCGTTTTGAAGATTGTATAATCCATATCGACCTGATTTATCCTGATAACTAAGAATAATATTGTGGATATCAGTTCGGATATTATTGCAGTTATCCAATACTTTGGTAAGTGTGTCTCCTTGTATTTTCAACAGTGATATTTTGTAATCATAAATTTGTCTCCCATTATCAAAATAGGAAATGTTTTGATAATTTACTTTTTCAGAAATAATATAGTAGTATGTTTTTATGGAATCATTTTGGATACTCAATCTTTCTGTTACGTCCTGAATGATAAAAGGGTAAATGCTTTGTCCTTTGCTATTATACAGACCATAGTAATTATCTTTATTTTTTACTTCAAAGACAAGGGATTCTTCCCTTTTTTCATTATAATTTGGACTCGGATAAATAGTAATACTTTCATATTTTATAGGCAAAACTTCTTTTCCATTAATATCCAACAAACCTTCAAGCGATTTAGAATCTTTTATATTATTTCCAGCTAAAAAAATATTTTTATTAGCTGGAACTATATACGAATATTGAGCCTTGAGAATTTCTTTACCATCAACATCCTCAATACCATATTTATTATTTTGTTTAAATAATTGTCGATCTATGTAACTATCATTCAGTCCATCAAACGGACTTTGGCTTGATACATATTCTTTAGGACTATTGCCCTTTGAATCGCGGTATAATTCACCATTTAGTTTATAAAGGATCTTTTTTTTGTTACGATAAGCTGCTATAAGTAAACCCTGGGCTTTAGTATTATCTATACATACAAAATCATACTGTGGTTTTTCTATTTTTTTATTATTCAAAATGGTAAACCCCCAATTGTTTTTTATCCTGTAAAATAACACATCTTTGTAATAGGTATTACTGCTAAAACTTTTAATTTCGTCATATTCATTATTTAATAACTTTTTTCCATTCAATAGTCTGGCGCCAAACTTATTTTTATTTTTAGTAATGAAAATATAGTATTTTGAATCTTTTCTTTCTACAACAGGCTCAGTAAAGAAAAGATTCGAATGCTTGCTTTGTAAAAATGTATTTCCGTAGTTTGAAATAGAATCATAAGCAGGTTCCTGATAATACGCAAGTTTGCTGAAATTATAAACCCCCGCTTTGTTGTCTTTCTTTACAATTAAATATTTGTCTTTATCTTTTAAAGGGATTTCGTTGGGCAGACTGAAATTTTCTTTGTCATCAATAATTTTTGACAGAATATTGTCATCCTGACTTTCTTTAGCATAAGAATCAAAAATATCCTTGATGAAAAGGTTGGTTTGGGGCTGGTAAATAGAAAGATGATTACCAATATGTAAAATAAAATATTTAGATTCCTTTTCTTCAGCATAATTTGCATACATTTCCTCATAAGAATCAATAGAATCAACTAAAACTTCATTCGTTTTTAGATTGATAAATTTCCATTTCCCATCTTTTTTAGCCAATAAGAGGTTATTTCTAAACAGTATAGCAGAAGAGCACTCAAAAACCAGTTTGCTGTTTAAATCATAAATACCAATATTTTCCTGAGTTTTTGAATTTTTATCCAAATCGGTTACAATAAAATATTCTAGCGTCCCATGCAAACCGCTGTAATAAGTAAAATAATCTTCGCTGGTTGTAATTTTATGATTTTTAAATGGTATTACAATTTTTCCAGTTTTATCAAGAAGTGCTTGCTGATTATTTTTAATGACCACAAAAAAAATAGATTTATCATCGCAAAAAGTTAAAATCCAATCGTAAACAGGTGGAATCACATAACTATATGTCTTTCTATTAAAAACACCTTCAGATACAATATTTACCGTTTGTACTTTAACTTTAATGTTCAAGGTATCTTTATCTGATATTCCATATTTCTCCGAAAAATTATGATTGAGAATCGAAGCAATATGTTCTCTCCAAAGACCAATATTGGTATTTTGTAAAACTTTCTTATCTATTATTTTATCAAATGTTTTAAGAGATTCATTAAATTTTCCTTCATTGTAAAAATGCATTGCTTGTTCTCTTAAAGCTTCACTGTGTTGGGAGAAACCACTAAAGGGTAATAAGACAAGTATAATTAGTAGCGTTTTTTTCATGTATTTCTGGTGGGGTTATCGATTTAGGAAGTCATATTTTTTATTAAATGAAAATATTTATTGCTTAATTTCGTTCCTAATATCATCTATTTTCGTTTTAATCCATTCTATAGAGACATAATTTCCATTGCCTTTTATAACTTTTAGAGCTATTTTATTATTCTCCCAGTCCAAAATATAAAGTCCTGTTTTACTAGAGCTTCTAGTGTCACTTCCAATAAATTCATTTTGAAAATCTATATAAATTGGTACTGAATTACGATAATAAACAGTTAGAGTAAAAAG
>SEBM01000585.1 GCA_004296145.1 Flavobacterium sp. | reverse complement strand
TTCTTATTAAAAATTATCTTGTCATAACTGTTAAATATGAGTTAATAAAAAAAGACAACCGATTAAAGTTGTCTTTTTTATGGAATAGTTTACACTATTTATTATTTGATTTCAGCAAGAATTGCATTAAATGTTTCACTAGGACGCATTGCTTTGCTTACTAATTCAGGAGTTGGCTGGTAATAACCTCCAAGAGTTTGTGGTTTTCCCTGAGCTCCGATTAATTCAGCATCAATTTTAGCTTCGTTAGCTTCAAACTGAGCAGCGATTGGAGTGAAAATCGCTTTTAATTCAGCATCTTTAGTTTGCGCAGCCAAAGCCTGAGCCCAATAAAAAGCTAAATAAAAGTGAGAACCACGGTTATCGATTTGTCCAACTTTACGAGCCGGAGATTTATCGTTTGCTAAGAATTTATCGTTTGCCTGATCTAAAGTTTCAGAAAGAACAATTGCTTTAGAATTGTCTAAAGTTTGTCCTAAATGCTCTAAAGAAGCACCAAGAGCTAAAAATTCTCCAAGAGAATCCCAACGTAAGTAACCTTCTTCTGTAAATTGCTCAACGTGTTTTGGAGCAGAACCTCCAGCACCAGTTTCAAACAATCCACCGCCGTTCATTAAAGGAACGATAGATAACATTTTTGCAGAAGTTCCTAATTCTAAAATTGGGAATAAATCTGTTAAGTAATCACGTAAAACGTTTCCAGTTACAGAAATTGTATCTAAACCTTTGATGATTCTGTCTAAAGTAAATTCTGTTGCAGCAACAGGATTTAAAATACGGATATCAAGGTTTACAGTATCGTAATCTTTAAGGTATTTTTGAACTTTTGCAATTAATTCTCTGTCGTGTGCTCTGTTTTCGTCTAACCAGAAAACAGCAGGAGTATCAGATAAACGAGCTCTGTTTACAGCCAATTTAACCCAGTCCTGAATAGGAGCGTCTTTTGCCTGACACATTCTGAAGATGTCATTAGCTTCAACGTTTTGCTCCATTAAAACAGTTCCTTTATTATCAACAACACGAACAACACCATCGGCTTTCATTTGGAAAGTTTTATCGTGAGATCCGTATTCTTCAGCTTTTTGAGCCATTAATCCAACGTTAGGAACACTTCCCATTGTTTTAGGATCAAAAGCACCGTGTTTTTTACAGAAATCAATGGTTGCAGTATAAATTCCAGCGTAAGAACGATCCGGAATAATTGCGATTGTATCTTGTGCTTTTCCTTCTTTGTTCCACATTTGTCCCGAAGTACGGATCATTGCCGGCATAGAAGCATCAACAATAACATCAGAAGGAACGTGTAAGTTTGTAATTCCTTTATCAGAATTTACCATTGCCAATGCTGGTCCGTTTGCGATTGCCTGATCGATAGCAGCTTCAACTTCTGCCTGCTCAGGTCTTCCTGCAACTTTAGCATAGATATCACCTAAACCATTTCTGGTGTCGATGTTTAATTCAGCAAATAAAGTTTCATATTTTTTGAAAACATCAGCAAAATAAACTTCAACGATAGCGCCAAAGATAATTGGATCTGAAACTTTCATCATAGTAGCTTTTAAGTGAACAGAAAGTAAAACTCCTGCCGCTTTAGCTTCAGCAATTGCATCTGCTGCAAAAGCTTTTAATTTATGTACACTTAAAACTGAACTGTCAATGATTTCTCCTGCTTTTAGCGGAGTACTTGCTTTAAGAACAGTTGTTGTACCGTCTTTTGCAACGAATTCAATTTTTACATCATTAGCTTCTGCAACAGTAAGTGATTTTTCACTTCCGTAGAAGTCACCGTTTGGCATTGAAGCTACTTTTGTTTTTGAGTCAGCAGACCATGCACCCATTGAGTGTGGATTTGCTTTTGCGAAATTTTTAACTGCTCTTGGTGCTCTACGATCAGAATTTCCTTCACGTAAAACAGGGTTTACAGCAGATCCTAAAACTTTAGCATATTTTGCTTTAATTTCTTTTTCAGCATCGTTTTGAGGCTCTTCAGGGTAATTAGGAATTTTGTAACCGTGTGATTGCAATTCAGCAATAGCTGCTTTTAATTGCGGTACAGAAGCTGAAATGTTTGGTAATTTGATAATGTTAGCTTCTGGTTGTGTAGCCAACTGACCAAGTTCTGCTAATGCATCTACAGTTTTTTGAGAATCTGTTAGAACTTCAGGGAAATTTGATAAAATTCTACCTGCTAACGAAATGTCTCTGGTTTCGATTGCAATACCTGCCGTAGCAGTAAATGCCTGAACAATTGGTAAAAAAGAATAAGTCGCTAATAATGGCGCCTCATCAGTTAAGGTGTAATAAATTTTTGAATTCTGTGTCATTTCTTTTTTTTTTATGGTCGTATCGCCAGGATACAGCGATGTAAAGGTGTATTCGGCTCAAAACGAGCGGAGCAAATATAATAAAATAGCAGCGAAATCGGTTGAGTTTTATTCAGAAATACTCAAATTAACAGATTGTTATTTCGGGCTCGTTAAATTATCAAATCAATGATTTTAATATTAAAAAATTACGGTTTTATTAGTTTGAAAATTAGGCATAAAAAAAATCTCGTTTCAAATAAGTTGAAACGAGATTTTTATAACAAAGAGATAAATGATTATCTTCTTTTATCTTTAATCTTAGCTTTTTTACCAGTAAGTTCTCTGA
>SEBM01000584.1 GCA_004296145.1 Flavobacterium sp. | reverse complement strand
ACTATTATCTGCAATTATTCTTTGTTTTCTAATATCGCCAATAGTTGTTGGTTTAAGTATAATTTTTCTTTTCCCACTTTTACCGACTTTAAAAATCCGTTTTCTTCTAAAGCGATTAAATAGTTCCCAACCGTTTTCAAATTTCCAATATTTTCTTCAATCAAATGTTGGCGTTTGGTATAAGGTAAGCGAAATAAAATTTCAACTAAATCTTTTGAATAAATTTTTGGCAATCTTTTTTTGATTTCTGTAGCGGTAATTTCCATTACAGAAGTGATTTTTTTCAGTTGCTCTAAACCATTTACTGAAGTTTGTTCAATCATGTCTAACATATACATGATGTAATTTTCCCAATCATTTTTCTCTGTGACATTACGTAAGCAAGTGTAGTAAGCTGCCTTATTCTTGATGATATATTCACTTAAATAAAGTGCTGGTGTAGCAAGTAATCCTGAAAGTTTTAGATAAAGCAATAATAAAATTCTTCCAGCTCTTCCATTTCCATCAGAAAAAGGGTGAATAGCCTCGAATTGGTAATGCAATAATGCCATTTTAATCAAAGGATCCAAACTGCTTTCTTGATTTATGTATTTTTCTAAATCCCCTAACTTTTCACGAATTACATCTTCTCCGCTTGGAGGTGTATAAATTACCTCCCCTTTTGTATTGCTTAATGTAGTTCCAGGGATATTTCGAATGGAAGCATTATTTTGCTTTACACACTGCACAATTTTGATACAGAGATTTGTCGTGATAAAAGGTTTTAATTTGAGTTCCTCTAATCCTAACCAAAGTGCCTCTTTGTAGCTTAAAACTTCCTTAGTTGCAGAGTTTTCATTCTTCCTATCAGATACTAATGATTTATAAAGTTCATCATTGGTAGTAATGATATTCTCTACTTCAGAACTGGCTTTTGCCTCTTGTAAATAAATTGTATCTAAAAACAATGTTGGGTTAGGCAAATTTATCATGGTCCCATTCAATTGAGCCAAAGCCCTACCTGCCGAAATCGCCTTTCGAAGTATATTTTTTGTTTCAATTTCTACGGTTGGTGGTAGATTAGGCAGATTGTTAAATGCTATATTTTTATCAAACATCGTCATTTTATTCAAGGGTAATTTTACTCTAGTATTTTAAACGAGAGTAAATATAATGTTTTTTTACACTCGTTCATGCAATAGGTGTAAAATTTACCTTCATCAACCTTTAGTGATTAACAATTACAGAATGCTCTTCAAATAATAGTTATATATCTCAGTCAACAGGCTGAATATGATTCTAGCGATGATATGAAAACATTTTTATCCAATCTATTTGTAATTAGTCTAAATAGTTTGCATCTTTGTTTGCAGTAGATCAGCAGCAAATATGCAACAAACACTAACCTTACCAAAAATCAATTTTACCGAAGTATTTAGCACAACAAATGGCGCTATTTATCAATCAGACAGCGAGTCTTGTTGGTACATTTATTTTGCAGGTAAGTTAGCTCGTTTTGATTACCGCAATTTATTGAAGCTTAAAAAAGCCGTTTATAAAATTGACATTGAAGGATTGCTACTTAATAGCACCAAATCTGCTGATTTAGAAATCATTTTAATTTGCGCTTGCGATCATTGTTACGTACTTTCTCTGCTTCAGATCATCAAAATGAAAGAACTTTTGCAAGGAACCTTTGCCATGTTAGAGTTAAACCATATCATTTTCGATCGTTTGCATCGCATTGTCTATTAATTGGTTAGACTTAGAATCTTTCCATATTACCATTTTTTTCGCTTCCCAAAGAACATCGGCTTATCTTTATTGTTATTAGTTTAACAAAAATTAAAGTCATGAAAGATATCATCCGTGTTAAGTCGTTACTCTCTACAGATATAGAAAACTTATTAAACCAACAAATCAAAAAAGAAGCACATTCATCTGCTATCTATTTATCAATGGCATCATGGTGTAATAGAAACGGTTTCGATTATTCTTCTGATTATTTTTTTAAACAAGCAGAAGAAGAAAGAGCACACCAACTTAAAATATATAAGTATGTTTTAGATATGGGCGGAAATTCGATTTCACCAGACATCAACAACATCAAGTTGGAGTATAACTCATTTAGAGAAGTTTTTGAAGATGCCTTGGATCAAGAAATTTCGGTTACTCAATCTTTAAAAAATATTGCCGCTCGTTGCCATAAAGAGCAAGATTATGTAACGTTAGAGTTTTTAAACTGGTTCTTTAAAGAGCAAAGAGAAGAAGAATATAAAGCACGTAGAGCATTAGAATTGTTTGAAGTGATTGGCGAAGAAGGCACTGGAAGATGGCAAATTGATAAGCATGTTGGCCAAATCGTTTACAACAGTGAAGCTTAATGCCTAACCCCAGACCTCTCCAAAGGAGAGGGAGCTGTAAAATTTTAAAAGGTACATATTTGAACAATGTGTGCCTTTTTTGGTTGTAATAAAAGATCTGGATGGAGTGTAAAAACTTATGCCACAAATTAGAAATCAAAAAAAGCCATGTCGAAAAAAGAAAAAAAAAAAGATAAAGAAAAAAAGAAAAAAAAGCTAAAAAAGAACTGCTGTGAAAAATACCTAAAAGGTAAACGCTGTAACAATTGTCCGAATGGATAAATTTTAATTTATAATATTTTATTTAGGTTTTATT
>SEBM01000583.1 GCA_004296145.1 Flavobacterium sp. | reverse complement strand
CTGTTTGTATTACTTCTTGTTATCTGTTGGATCGGCGCTTACATCTACCTTTATGTAACGAAGCCGATCTACGAGGTAACAGCGAGCATCTTAGTGAAAGATGAGAAAAAAGGTGCAGACGCTGAACGCATCTCTGATGTAATTCATGGTTATGGTCTTACCAAAATCGTCGAAAATGAAATAGAAGTTGTCAGGTCGAAGGACCTGATACGGAAAGTGATTGACAGCCTCTGCCTGTATTCACCTGTCTTCGAAGATGGTCCGTTGATAACTAAATCTGCTTATAAGTCCTCTCCTATAGTCGTCGAGATATTTGAACCTCAAAACATCCAGGCAACTCCAAGGATAGATTTTGCATACGATGAGAAAATACAGGAGGTGACAATCGAAGACAGGAACTATCCACTAAATGACTGGATAAAAGCACCTTTTGGTATTGTCCGGAAACCGATACCATTGCCTATAGTTTAAACGGAAAATACAACGGCGAAGTTTATAAATATTGCGCCGGTTATCAATACGAAGACAAAACAATTGTTGGTTTTAGCCACACGCATTTTAGCGGAACAGGACATTCTGATTTGGGAGATTTCCTGATTATGCCGACAACCGGAAAATTACAACTGAATCCCGGAGTTGCTTCAAAACCTTTATCAGGATACAGATCTGCCTTTTCCCATACAACAGAAAAAGCAGAACCAGCTTATTACAGCGTTCTGCTCGAAGATCATAAAATCAAAGCCGAACTTACTGCGACAACCCGTGTTGGAATGCATCAGTATACTTTTCCGAAATCAGACGAAGCGCATATTATTTTAGATCTGACTTCCGGAATTTATAATTATGACAAAAAGAATGTCTGGACGTTTGTTCGTGTAGAAAACGATACTTTAATTACAGGATATCGCCAGACAAATGGCTGGGCAAGAACCAGAACGGTTTATTTTGCGATGTCTTTTAGTAAACCGATAAAAAGCTACGGACAGGCTGCTCAGGAAAAAAGTGTTTACAGAGGTTTTTGGGGACGTTTTGACCAGACGAAAAATTTCCCTGAAATGGCTGGACAAAACCTAAAATTGTTTTTTGATTTTGATACACAGGAAGGAGAAAAAATCAAAATAAAAATGGCTTTATCGCCCGTGAGTTCTGCCGGTGCATTAGAGAATATGAAAAAAGAAATTCCGGATTGGGATTTTGAACGCGTTAAAAAACAAAGCCAGGAAGTTTGGAACAAAGAACTGAATAAAATTCAGGTTGAAACCATTCAAAAAGAAGATTTAGTTAATTTCTACACCGCCATGTACCATGCTTTTTTAGGTCCGACGGAATACATGGATTTAGATCGTAATTATAAAGGTCTGGATATGAATGTTCACAAAGCCGAAAACTTTACAAACTATACAAGTTATTCGCTTTGGGATACTTACAGAGCTTTGCATCCGTTATTTAATATCGTACAGCCAAAACGAAATTCAGATATGGTCAGTTCAATGCTGGCACATTCTGATCAGAGTGTTCATAAAATGCTTCCTATCTGGTCGCATTATGCCAACGAAAACTGGTGTATGATTGGATATCATTCGGTTTCGGTTGTGGCAGATGCAATTGTAAAAGGTAATACGAGTTTTGATCCTGAAAAAGCACTTCAGGCTTGCGTTAATACAGCTAAAGTTCCTTATTATGACGGTTTAGAGTATTATATGAAAATGGGTTATGTTCCTGAGGATAAAAACGGTTCTTCGGTTTCCAAAACTTTAGAGTACGCTTATGATGACTGGGCGATTGCACAGGCGGCAAAGAAATTAGGGAAAACAGATATTTATAATGAATTTATCGAAAGGTCTAAAAATTATAAAAACGTTTACGATGCCAAAACAGGTTTTATGCGTCCGAAATTAAACGACGGAACTTTCAAGAAAGAATTTGATCCACTAGACACGCACGGACAAGGTTTTATAGAAGGAAATTCATGGAATTATAGTTTATATGTTCCGCAAGATCCTGCAGAAATGATAAAAATGATGGGAGGAAATGATAAATTTAATGTTCGATTAGATTCATTGTTTAATATGCATCTTCCGGACAAATATTTTGAAAATACAGAAGATATTACAAGAGAAGGAATTATCGGTAATTATGTTCACGGAAATGAGCCATCGCATCACGTGGTTTATTTGTACAATTGGACCAATTCTCCATGGAAAGCACAAGACAAAATCAGAATGATTTTAAAGAAAATGTACCGAAACGGAGCAGACGGTTTAGGAGGAAATGACGATTTCGGACAAATGAGTGCCTGGTATATTTTCAGCAGTTTAGGATTTTATCCTGTTGCGCCTGGCTCTGAAGAATATGCTTTGGGAAGCCCATTGGTTAAAAATGCTGTTTTTAATTTAGAAAACAATAAAACTTTTGAAGTTGAAACCGTAAATCAATCGGATAAAAATGTTTTTGTTTCTAAAGTTTTATTGAATGGAAAACAATTAGATAAGCCGTTTTTAAAACATTCAGATGTTGTTAATGGCGGAAAAATTACTTTTTACATGAGTCCGAAGCCGAATAAAAGTTATGGATTATAAGTTATGAGTGATGAATTTTGATTTATGTTATAACTTGACCCGACAATAAAAATTAGAGAAAATTTGTGCAATTCGTGGC
>SEBM01000582.1 GCA_004296145.1 Flavobacterium sp. | reverse complement strand
ACCTTATAAAGTGTATAATTTTGATTTGATAATTTGATTTCATAAACATCATTTCTTTCTGGAGATAATATGATTTTAGCATTTTTTTCTTCATTTTGTCTACTATAAAAAAATCCACCTGCAATAATAATAAAGAGTAATGCAAGACCAGAAAATGTCCAGATGGGTGTTTTTGAATTAGATTTAATGCTTTTACATGTTTCTGTTAGAGAATAAGTGAAGTTGCTTTGTTCTAAAGCTTCTTGGCAATGAGTGCAATGTGTAGCACCAATTTTCCCGGCGGGAAAAAAAGGTATCCAAAAAATATGGACATATCTTTGGAGTATATTTAATTGTAATGTAAATTGATTTCCACAGTTTAAGCACTTGTCGATTACTGTTTCTGTTATAATTTTTTTGGTTGATGTTCCTAAAACAATCATAATACGTGAGCTAATTCAAGCCAATTTAAAGGTTCAAATCATAATTTTCATTTTTTATAATTTTTATTAATTGATATTTATTATTTGAAGGTTAGCTTAATTACTTTGATCATTTAGCGCTCGATTTTTTCTTGTTTTCCTCAACCCTAAACTTCGTAATTCTTGCTATCAGCTCCAAAGGCATGGGCTGGTTAATTGAGAATTGTACAGATCCTTTACCTTGTTTGTAGATTGAAAGTTCTTTTTCAAAAGCCACGTGACCAGTAGGCGTGGCGTAAAAACCGATATGATTTTTATAGCCTGCAAAATAAACTAATGGTTTTCCATTTAACTTAAAAGCTGGCATAGCGTAACTGATACATTCTTCTGCTCCAGGTGCTGCACTTTTTATAGTCGCACGAATTTGCTTCAAAATTTCTTGAGTTGATGTTGGGAAACCTAAAATGTATTCATCAAAGCTTTTTGCAATACTCATAACCTGTAATGTAATGTTTTCAAATCTACAGATTATGAGCAAGTTTTAAATACTATTGGCGACAAGTTTAAGGCCATTTAAGACTTATTTTTATGCTTCTGGTTCTAAATAATTTTTTAATGCAGTGTGTATAAAATAATTCCAGCCTTCATTAAAGCTTTCTTTCTGAAATTCTTCACCAATCTCTGCAAAAGTTTCGAGTCCAGTATGTGTTATTCTTAATAATGTTTCTTCGCCTTTATCTATCAATTCCCAACAAACCAAAGAGTTGCCTGGGTAATTATCATATCGCCAAGTGTAAGCGATTTTTTTACCTTCAACAACTTCGTTTACTTCACACAAATGCAAATATTGCTTTCCATTTTCTGGCCCTCCCATAAAATCGAATTTAAAACCAACTTTGGGTTCAAATTCGGCTAATTGAAAAAACCAGTTTTTCATTTCGCTAATATCAGTAATTGCGCTCCAAACTTTGTCTGCTGGTGCCTTAAAGGTTCTCTCGACTATTACTTTTTCTGCTTTCATTTTTTATTGGTTTTAGGTTTTTACTTCAGTTTTTCTGATAAATAATTATCTAAGTCATCTAATTTATTTGTCCAAAATGAACGGTATTGTTCTACCCATTTCGAAACTTCATTTAGCTTTTCAAACTTCAATTCGCAATATCTTTCTCTGCCTTCTTTTTTAACGGTAATCAAATCACATGCTATTAAAATTTTGATTTGCTGAGAAATTGCAGGGCGACTAATTTCAAAATTATCTGCAATTGCGTTTAAGTGTAACGGTTTTTCAGCCAATAAGTTTATAATTTCTCTCCTTGTTGGATCTGCGATAGCTTGGAAAACGTCTCTTCTCATAAATGCGTAAGTGTTTGCTTACAAATATAAATGTAAGTATTTGCTTACACAAATTTTTTTAATTTTTGAGCTATATCAATTAGGAATTAAATAGGAGGTATTATTCTTTAGTAAAAGTGTACTTTCCGCCGCCTTGCTTTAAAAGCATTTGCTTAGTTGCTGGATTAAATTCTAAAACAATGCCTGCAGCATTAAATTCGAAGGTGTTTTTTGCAGTAGCTTTTAATTCTAAAGGTCCTTGTCCGGTGGCTTGTGCAATTAAAACATTTTCTTTTTTGGTAATTGCAATCTTCATTGGGAAGTTAGCAGCACCATAAGTTCCTAAATATTGATCTAAATCTTCTGCTTTTACTGCAATTTCCGTAAATGATGGAATATCAAAAGGTTTGTTGTAATAAGCACTAAGCAATGCAATTAGAATTTGATTATTCTCGTAATTATTACCATTAGAGGTAATTGCAACAGACAATTGATCAGATGGAAAATAAAATAACAATGATGTAAAACCATCAATAGCACCTCCATGACCAAAACCTATATGGTTATAAAATGGAATTTTTGTTAAACCCATTCCGTAATTGTCTTTAATGGTTTTCATTAGCTCAACACTTGGTGGCGTAACCAATTTTCCGTTCAATAAAGCCGCAATAAATGTGTTTAAATCTGCAGGATTGGAAACAATTCCTCCAGCGCCCAAAGGGATAGACATATCAGTTTCTGGTTGTTTAAGCCAAATGCCAGTAAAGGCATACGAGTTAACCTCATTGTTTGCTAAGTTAATTTTAGCGCCGTAATAGGTGTTTTTAAGTTTAAGCGGATTAATTATCTTTTCATTTAAAATCTCTGGGTAAGTTTTTTTATAGATTTTTTCTAAAATAATACTTAAAATAACATAGTTAGAATTACTG